>NZ_JBBKBT010000005.1:0-210309 GCF_037890305.1 Enterocloster sp. HCN-30185 | reverse complement strand
TTAAAAATTATGCTTGCAAAAACTGGAAAGATGTAGTATAATAATCCAGTCAGCGTAATTTGTATTCCTCGATAGCTCAGTCGGTAGAGCAAACGGCTGTTAACCGTTGGGTCGTAGGTTCGAGTCCTACTCGGGGAGCTTAGTGGAAGTCATGGCGACTACTACTGAATATGGCCCCATGGTCAAGCGGTTAAGACATCGCCCTTTCACGGCGGTAACACGAGTTCGAATCTCGTTGGGGTCATTTGAACATCATGTTCAAGATATGCCGATGTGGCTCAATTGGCAGAGCAGCTGATTTGTAATCAGCAGGTTATCGGTTCGAGTCCGATCATCGGCTTTACTGCTCAAGCAGTAGATAATTTAAAAGGTATAGTTCCGGACCTTTAGCTCAGTTGGTTAGAGCAACCGGCTCATAACCGGTCGGTCCTGGGTTCAAGTCCCCGAAGGTCCATTCTTCCTAGCTAAAGTTGTAAGAACTATATTAAAACATATGGCCCGGTGGCTCAGCTGGTTAGAGCGCCGCCCTGTCACGGCGGAGGTCGACGGTTCGAACCCGTTCCGGGTCGTTTGCATCTGATAAGATGCATTACAATTTAATGCAATTTGGGGTCTTAGCTCAGCTGGGAGAGCATCTGCCTTACAAGCAGAGGGTCATAGGTTCGAGCCCTATAGGCCCCATTTGTGTTTTGCGGGTGTGGTGGAATAGGCAGACACAAGGGACTTAAAATCCCTCGGACTTAACATCCGTGCCGGTTCAAGTCCGGCCACCCGCATTTTTATTCGGTCACACAGGAGAAGGTATCTTGTGCGGCTGTTTTTATATCCGCGGGCATGGCGGAATTGGCAGACGCGCCAGATTTAGGTTCTGGTGTCCAAGACGTGCAGGTTCAAGTCCTGTTGCCCGCATTAAGAAACGTTGTATTGTCATGATTCATGGCGATGCAGCGTTTTTTTCATGCGCTGGATTTCCGATTGTTTTGACCGAATTTACCATCAGTTTTGTGAATATAGGTTTATACGGCACAGCTGAAATGACTACTGTCTTGTCATATGACAAAAAGAGTGCTATAATGCCTGATGTTGTGTGGAATATTTCAGAGGAATGAGCATTATGGAGGAACTCATGTCAATAACAGAAGAAATCAATCATGTAAAAAAGGAAAAGAATGCAGTAATCCTGGCCCATTATTATGTTGCAGATGAGGTGCAGGAGATTGCGGATTATATTGGAGATTCTTACTATTTGAGCAAGGCAGCTCAGAAGACTGCTGCAGATATCATTGTATTTTGCGGAGTGAAATTTATGGGAGAAAGCGCTGCGATTTTGAACCCGGAAAAGAAGGTTCTGATGCCGGATCTGACGGCAGACTGTGCCATGGCCCATATGGTACAGCTGGAAAAAATCCACGAGATGAGAGAAACATATGAGGATCTGGCGGTGGTCTGTTATATCAATTCCACGGCAGAAATTAAGACATATTCGGATGTGTGTGTAACCTCGGCCAATGCGGTGAAAATTGTAAGGAATCTGCCGAATCAGAATATTTTCTTTATTCCGGATGGAAATCTGGGAAGGTATGTGGCAGAACAGGTTCCGGAGAAGCATATCATTTTCAATGACGGTTATTGTCCCATCCATGCGGCTATGTCTGCTGAGGCCGTAAAAAGGGAAAAGGAAAAACATCCGGAAGCCAAATTTCTGGTTCATCCTGAGTGTACCGGGGATTTGCTGAAGCTGGCAGATTACATAGGAAGCACATCGGGGATCATTGATTTTGCAGCAGAGGATGATGGAAAGGAATACATTATCGGTACAGAATCAGGGGTATTGTATGAACTGAAAAAACAGAATCCGGATAAAACGTTTTATACGCTTACAGAAAATCAGATCTGCACAGATATGAAGCTGATTACGCCTGAAAAGGTTCTACAGGTTTTAAAGGAAGAAATCAATGAGGTTAAGGTTCCGGAGAAAGTGAGGATTCAGGCAGGAGCACCGCTGAAAAAAATGCTGATGCTGGCCCGATAATGTGAAATGAAGACAGATATTTTAATCGTAGGAAGCGGCTGTTCAGGTCTTTACTGTGCACTGAACTTTCCGGAAAGCAGACAGATTACGGTGATCACAAAGGCAGGAGCAGAGGAAAATGATTCCTATCTGGCTCAGGGTGGAATGTGTATGCTGAAGGATGAATCCGATTATCAGGGATTTTTTGATGATACAATGAAGGCAGGACATTATGAGAATGATGAAGCCTCCGTAGAGATTATGATTCGTTCCTCCAGGTCTGTAGTGGAGGATCTGCTGCAGTTTGGGGCAGATTTCCAAAAGGATGAGAATGGGGAGCTGGTGTTTACTAGAGAGGGAGCCCATTCAGAGAAACGGATCATATTTCACAAGGATGTGACAGGAAAAGAGATTACCAGCACACTTTTAGCCCAGGCAAAGAGACGATCCAACATTATGCTGCTGGAGCATACGTCTATGATCGATATTATTGAGGAAAATAATGTATGCTATGGGGCTGTGGTTCAGAGACAGGATGGAAGTCTGGAAGCCATCGAGGCGGATTACACGGTTATGGCAACAGGAGGGATCGGCGGATTGTACCGTCATTCTACCAATTTCCGCCATCTGACAGGAGACGCACTTGCAGTCGCAGTCCGCCATAAGATTGCACTGAAGGATATTTCCTATGTACAGATTCACCCGACCACACTGTACGCGGATGAGGAGAGGAGTTTCCTGATCTCTGAGTCTGTGCGGGGAGAGGGGGCGGTGCTGCGGGATAAAAACGGAGAGCGCTTTGTCAATGAACTTCTTCCAAGGGATCTGCTGACAAAAGCCATTTTAGAACAGATGGAAAAAGATGGAACAGAGTTTGTCTGGGAGGATCTGCGCACCATACCCGAAAATGAGCTGAACCGCCATTTCCCCAATATTGTTGAACATTGCAGGAAAATAGGCTATGATGTAACAAAGGAATGTATACCAGTAGTTCCGGCTCAGCACTATTTTATGGGAGGAATTAAAGTCAGCCATGAAAGCCGAACGTCCATGGAACAGCTTTATGCGGTAGGCGAGACTGCCTGCAACGGTGTCCATGGAAAAAATCGTCTGGCCAGCAATTCTCTTTTGGAAAGCCTTGTATTTGCAAAGCGGGCGGCTCTTGATATGGCGGAGCATTTGGGAGAGGTAAAAAGAAACAGCCATCTGTTTGAAACATTGGATATGAGCCAGTATAAGGATTTATCCGGATTATATAAAACGTATCACGAATTGGTGAAAAATGAGATTAAAGGAGAAGAAAGATGTACGATCAGGTAACTTTAAAATTAAATGTGGATCCACTGATTTTAAGCGCACTGCGCGAGGATATTACAAGCGAGGATGTGTCGGCAAACAGCATTATGAAAAAGGCTCAGGCCGGAGAGGTGGATCTGATCTGCAAGCAGGATGGCATTATCTGCGGCCTGCAGGTCTTTGAACGTGTATTTGCCCTTTTAGATGAAAGCACAAGAGTTGAGTTTTTTGCAGAGGATGGAGAGGAAGTAAAGAGCGGACAGCTGCTTGCAAAGGTTTACGGCGATATCCGCGTGCTTCTGTGCGGAGAGCGCACGGCTCTCAATTATCTTCAGAGAATGAGCGGCATTGCCACATATACCCATTCAGTAGCAGCATTATTAAAGGGGACTAAGACAAAGCTTCTTGATACAAGAAAGACAACACCGAATAACCGTATTTTTGAGAAATATTCGGTTCGTGTAGGCGGCGGAAATAACCACAGATATAATCTCTCCGACGGCGTACTGCTGAAGGACAACCATATTGGAGCCGCCGGAGGCGTGGCAGAGGCTGTGAAAATGGCAAAGGAGTACGCTCCTTTTGTGCGGAAAATTGAGGTAGAGGTAGAGACTCTGGACATGGTAAAGGAGGCCGTTGAGGCAGGCGCAGATATTATTATGCTGGATAATATGAGCCATGAACAGATGAAAGAGGCCATAGAATATATTGACGGGCGAGCTGAGGTGGAGGTGTCCGGAAATGTGACAAAAGAGAACATTTCACGCCTGACCGATCTTGGTGTGGATTATATTTCCAGCGGAGCATTGACGCATTCTGCACCGATTCTGGATATTTCACTGAAAAATCTTCACGCAGTCTAAAGAAGAGAGGGACAGGAATGAACGGTACAGAAAGACGGGAACAGATTCTGAGTATACTGAAAAACAGCGAAAAACCGGTTCCGGGGGTGGAGCTGGCCAGAATCCTTCATGTGAGCCGTCAGGTAATTGTGCAGGATATGGCGCTTCTGCGTGCCAATGGAGTGGAAATCCTCTCTACGAACCGCGGATATGTGATGGCAGAGGAGCACAGCTGCAGCCGCGTATTTAAGGTGATCCATACGGAGAAGCAGGTTGAAGAGGAACTGAATCTGTATGTGGACTTTGGCGGGAAGGTGGAGGATGTATTCGTATACCACAAGGTTTACGGTGTCATCCGGGCAGATATGAATATCAAATCCAGAATGGATGTAAAGCGGTATCTGCAGGATATTTCTGAGGGAAAATCCACTCAGCTGATGAAGCTCACATCGAATTACCATTATCACACCATTTCTGCCGAGCGTGAGGAGATTCTGGATATGATACAGGAGGAGCTGGAAAAACGGGGGTTTCTGGCAAAGCTTCAGGATTATGAACCGGTGGATTTCTGAAGAACATCAGAAGAAGCTTAGTGTGAAATGTAAAAACTCAAAGTACTTGGGACTAGCCCACGGGCCTGTGGTTTGGTATAATATTCCTATGAATGAAAACACGGAGGAGTTACAGATGAAGGTTTTTGTTAAAAATGGAACGATTGTATCAGAAACGGGGCAGTATCAGGGCGATCTCTGCATAGAAAACGGAGTTATTTCACAGATTGGCACCCATTTAGAGCCGGCGTCGGAAGAAGAAGCCCAGGTGATTGACGCGGCGGGAAAATATGTGCTTCCCGGAGGCGTAGATGTTCATACCCATATGGACCTTTTAGCCGGATCCAGCCGGGCTGTGGATGATTTTTACGATGGCACCGTAGCTGCAGCCTGCGGAGGCACCACCTCTATTGTGGATCATATGGCCTTTGGGCCGGCCGGCTGCCCTCTTCATCATCAGCTGAATGAATATCACGGGCTGGCAGATCATAAGGCAGTGATCGACTATGGGTTTCACGGTACCTGCCAGCATGTGAACGAAGAGATCCTGAACGAGTTAGAGGACATGATGAAGGACGGTGTTCCCAGCGTAAAGGTATATCTGACCTATGATTTTAAGATTGATGACGACGGAGTGCTTCAGGTATTAAAGAAAATGAAGCAGCTGGGGGGCGTGACTGCATTTCACTGTGAAAACCATGCGGTTGTGCAGTTCTTAAGAGGAAAGCTGGTATCAGAGGGCAATACGGCACCCATTTACCACGCCAAGAGCCGCCCCAATCTGGCAGAGGCAGAGGCAGTGCGCCGGGTGCTTTACCTGGCAAAGCTGGCTGGAGATGCGCCGGTGTATATTGTCCACTTATCCTGTAAGGAAAGTCTGGAGGCAGTAAAAGAGGCCAGAGCAGAGGGACAGAAAAACATTTTTGTGGAGACCTGTACACAGTACCTGGTTCTGACAGAGGAGCGGTATCTGGATGAGGATGGATTAAAATATATAATGTCACCGCCTCTGCGCACAAAGGAGGACTGTGAAGCACTGTGGAAGGGCATTGCAGAGGGTGAGATCCAAGCAGTGGCTACGGATCACTGTCCGTTTAATTACAGAAAGGAAAAGCAGCTTGGAAAGGATGACTTTACCAAATGCCCCAATGGAGCGCCGGGAGTGGAAGAACGCATGATCCTTCTGTTTTCCGAGGGTGTTATGACGGGAAAGATCAGTCTGGAAAAGCTGGTGGAAATTGCCTGTACACAGCCTTCAAGAATCTACGGCCTGTATCCGAAAAAAGGCTGCCTGCAGCCCGGAGCGGATGGTGACCTGCTGATTTTAGACCCTTCAAAGGAATGGGTGCTGACTCACAGCCATATGCACAGTGCAGTGGACTATACTGCCTATGAAGGAATGAAGATAAGAGGTTCCATTGAATTGGTAATGCAGAGGGGAAATATAATTGTAAAAGATAACCATTTTTTGGGAAAACAGGGAGACGGCCATTTTATTTTCAGAAAACCGCTTTCGCTGTGTGAATAAGGAAAAATCGGGCGCTGCCGCCATGAAAGGATGGTCTGGTAGCGCTTTTGGCAATTTATTAGGGAGAAAAACGGCTGTTGTCTGAATTTAATATTTTCCAATATTCCTCTTTCATTTCACATGATTTTGTAGTAGTATAGTACACGGCACTATATCTAGTGGTTTTTCCAGATGAGAAAGGAATAAACCGGGGGTGCTTATTATTATGAGATAAAATGACAGATATAAGCGAGGGATCGGGATGAGTGTTGACGTTAAGACAAATGTGATTAAGAGAAATGGGGAAGAGGTAGACTTTAATTCCCAGAAGATCATAAATGCGGTTCACAAAGCAAACGAAGAGGTAGACCGGCTTCATCAGATGAATGACTATCAGATTATCGCCATTGCAGATAATATTGCAAATAAGGTGAATGAATCCACTCATGCAGTGAATGTAGAGGATATTCAGGATATGGTGGAAACCGGGATCATGGCCATGAGAGGCTATGAGGTGGCACAGAAGTATGTACGCTACCGCTATAAGAGAGAGCTGACCCGTAAGTCCAACACTACAGATAACGGGATCCTGTCCCTGTTAGACAATATCAATGAAGAGGTCAATCAGGAGAACTCCAATAAGAATCCGGTTATCAATTCCACTCAGAGAGATTATATGGCAGGAGAGGTGAGCAAGGATTTATCCCGCCGTGTGCTGCTGCCGGAGGAGATCGTGAGAGCCCATGAGGAGGGCATTATCCATTTCCATGATACGGATTATTTTGCACAGAGGGAGCACAACTGTGACCTTATCAATCTGGAGGATATGCTTCAGAACGGCACGGTTATCAGTGAAACGCTGATCGAAAAGCCTCACAGCTTTTTTACGGCCTGCAATGTAACCACACAGATCGTTGCCCAGGTTGCCAGCAACCAGTACGGCGGCCAGTCCTTTACGCTGGCCCATCTGGCTCCCTTTGTGGATATCAGCCGTCAGAAGATCCGTAAAAATGTGATTGAGGAGCGCAAAGAGTGCGGAGAATCCTTAGATGAGGCAATTATCTCAAAGGTAACGGAGCGCAGGCTGAGAGATGAGGTACGCAGCGGAATCCAGACCATTCAGTACCAGCTCATTACCCTGATGACCTGTAATGGACAGGCTCCCTTTGTAACCGTATTTATGTATCTGGATGAGGTGCCTGAGGGACAGACAAGGGATGACCTCGCCATGATCATCGAAGAGGTTCTGGTACAGAGGATGCAGGGTGTGAAAAATGAAAAGGGCGTCTGGATTACGCCTGCATTCCCTAAGCTGATCTATGTGCTGGATGAGGATAACATTTCAGAGGAATCCAAATACTGGGGACTCACAGAGCTGGCTGCAAAATGTACGGCCAAGCGGATGGTTCCGGACTATATTTCTGCAAAAATCATGAAGGAATTAAAACAGGGGGATGTATACCCCTGCATGGGCTGCCGTTCCTTTTTGACCGTTGAGGATTCCCAGAGAAATGCAGACGGAAGCCACAAATACTACGGCCGTTTTAATCAGGGCGTAGTGACGATCAATCTGGTAGATGTGGCCTGTTCCAGCGAGGGCGATATGGATGAATTCTGGAAGATTCTGGATGAACGTCTGGAGCTGTGCCACAGAGCCCTCAGATGCCGTCATGAGCGCCTGCTGGGCACGATTTCCGATGTGGCGCCGATTCTCTGGCAGAACGGCGCTCTGGCCCGCCTGAAAAAGGGAGAAAAGATTGACCGTCTGCTCTTTGACGGCTATTCTACCATTTCTCTGGGCTATGCGGGCCTGTATGAAATGTGTATGAGGATGCTGGGCAAGTCCCATACCGATCCGGAGGCCAGACCCTTTGCACTGAAGGTAATGAAGCGTCTCAATGACAAGTGCAGGGAGTGGAAGGAGGCAGAGCATATCAGCTATTCCGTATACGGTACGCCTATGGAATCCACGACCTATAAGTTTTCTAAGTGCCTCCAGAAGCGTTTCGGAATCATTCCGGGCGTAACGGATAAAAATTATATTACAAACAGCTATCATGTCCATGTGTCGGAGCAGATTGATGCCTTCAGCAAGCTGAAATTTGAGGCAGAGTTCCAAAAGCTGTCGCCGGGCGGTGCGGTAAGCTATGTGGAAGTCCCAAATATGCAGAACAACATTCCGGCTGTTTTATCTGTGATGAAGTTTATTTATAATAACATCATGTATGCGGAGCTGAATACGAAGAGCGATTACTGCGAATGCTGCGGCTATGACGGAGAAATGGCAATCAAGGAGGATGAATCCGGAAAGCTTATCTGGGAGTGCCCCAACTGCGGAAATCAGGATCAGAACCATATGTTTGTAGCCCGCAGAACCTGTGGTTATATTGGAACCCAGTTCTGGAACCAGGGACGGACTCAGGAGATCAGAGACAGGGTGCTTCATCTGTAAGCGTTTTTGGGCCGGTCCGAAAGGAGAGCAGGATGAATTACGGAAATATTAAGGAATGTGATATTGCAAACGGTCCAGGGGTCCGGGTCAGCCTCTTTGTATCCGGCTGCAGGCATCACTGTAAAGGCTGCTTTAATGCAGAAACCTGGGATTTTGGATACGGAAAACCGTTTACAGAGGAAACCGGCAGAGAGATTCTCAGGCTGCTGGAACCGTCCTATATCCAGGGTTTCACCGTTTTGGGCGGAGAACCTTTTGAGCCGGAGAACCAGCCGGCTGTGGCAGAGCTTTTAAAGCAGATCCGAATGGTATATCCGCAGAAGGATATCTGGTGCTACAGCGGTTATCTTTATGATTCAGATATGCAGCCGGGAGGCAGGGTATACACAGAACATACGCAGGAGATTTTAAAATGTCTGGATGTGCTGGTGGACGGTGAATTTGTGGAAGCAGAGAAGGATCTGACCCTGGTATTTCGGGGGAGCAGCAATCAGAGGCTTCTGAAGCTGAAAGACGGAATTGCCTGCGGAAACTGGCCGTAAGTATGAAATTTTTATGAAATAACAGGGGGGCAGCCAAGGCTTTCTTGCATAATTCATCAAATTGAATTATAATGAAAATCAACCTGGCGGCGCCCCTGTATTGTAATCGGTGCTGTCTTTCTGGAAAGGAGAAGCAGTATGAAGAGACGTTTTGGAGTAATGGCAATGGCCGCTGTATTGAGCGCAGCTTTGGCAGTTCCGGCTTATGCGGGTACATGGAAATATGTAAATGACCAGTGGAAGTATCAGCGGAGTGCGAATAAGTTTGCCTACAATGAATGGATTCAGGATAAGGGAAAGTATTATTATCTGGACAATGACGGTTATGTGACAACGGGCTGGCAGCAGATAGAGGGCCAGTGGTATCATATGGACAGCACAGGAGCCATGGAAACCGGCTGGTTTAAAGACAGTGACAGCGGAAAATGGTACTATCTGTATCCAAGCGGTGTAATGGCGGTTAATACAGTAATTGATGGAAGAACCATTGGAACAGACGGAGTGTGGGTACCGGAGGAAGGGGCGGTAGAGCCGTCGGACAGCGTTGATCTGTCTACCCAGCAGTTGGTTCAAAATATGGAAGGAATTTCCACAAAGGGATATTCGATCCTCACATCGGCCAGAACCGGAGGCGGGGAGCGCTGGGATAATGCGGTCCGGCTGAAGGGAAAAGGAAGCCATGTAATCTGCAATACCAACGGCGAATATCGGCTTTTATACGGTTCCTTCGGCCCATCGTCTTCTCAGTTTGACAGCGGCCTTATGGCCAGAGTGACTGTTTATGGGGATAACGATCAGGTACTTTATACCTCTTCGGATATTCATCACAATGAGAAGGTAACCTACTTTGGAGTAGATGTCTCCGGACAGAACCAGATCAGAGTAGAGGTTTCCCTGTCAAAAGATAACGGGTATGATGATCCTGTGATTCTGTTTAATGGGCTGGCTTTATACAAATAGAAACATAAGATAATAAACTGCCGCAGTCAGAAGGCGATTCTTCAGGCATATGTCCTGGATGCGCGTTCTGGCTGCGGCAGTTTTCAGTTTATAGATTTATTTTTCGGCCTTTTTAACAGAGATAACAGTTCCAGTAAACGCATCAACCTCACTTAATTCTCCGGTGTAGGTAACAGTAACCGTGTCACCGTTTTTTACATCAGAGAGCCCTTCAGGCGTTGCGTCAAAGGACAGGACAAAGGATGTGCCCTCGCTGTCGGTTATGTTAAACATAAAATCCTTGATTTCATCAATGGTGCCTGTAATGGATGAGGTCTTGACATCCGTATCAGCGGAGGAGGCTTCAGCAGAAGGAGTGTCTGCGGACTCGGAAACTTGTGTGGAAACGGTTTCTTCTGCGGAAGAAACCGGCTGAGAAGAGGGCTGGGCCCCGCATCCGGTTGCCAAAATAAGGGAAACGGCTGCTGCTGCGAATAAATTTCTTTTTTTCATAATAAACCTCCATAAGTATATGCAATATATTTTTCAGTACATATGCTTAGACGGGAGGCGGGGTGAGAAAGTTGCAGAGAGAAAGTTATTTTTTTATTGTGCATTTTAAACAAAAAAGTGAAAATGTAATGTGAGGGGGGAAGATGGAAAAAACCATATAAAATATAAATTATATGCTCGATTGGAAATTTTAGAACATTAAAAAAATTGTGATAATATACAAAAAATAATGAAATAATGAATGGATATTGACATGAATGATAATGGGTGTTACAATCGTAGCAACTTAATAAATAAAACATTTAACGTTGATGAGCTCAAAAAGCCAGCCGTTTCGGTTGGCTTTTTTGTTTTTTGTGCACAAAGCGTTGAGTGTAGAATTTATCAGATTCAGAAAAGTGTCTGCCGGCAAATCACTTTTTTGAATAAAATGTTTTCGAAAACAAAGCGCAACCAGAAAAATGTAGATTCTGCAGATGCAGAGGAAAGAGGAAATGAACTTATGAAAAAAGAGCTTATTTACCAGCATATTGATCACACATTATTGAAGGCGGTTTCTTCATGGGAAGATATTCATAAATTATGTGAAGAGGCAGTTGCGCATGGAATGGCATCTGTCTGTATTCCGCCATCCTATATCAAGAGAGTACATGAGGTATATGGTGATAAGCTGAATATCTGTACAGTAATTGGTTTCCCCCTGGGATACAATACCACAGAAGTGAAACGGTCAGAAGTGGAGCAGGCAATTGCAGAGGGAGCCAAAGAAGTAGACATGGTTGTAAATCTGGGAGATGTAAAAAATGGAGATTTTGACCGTGTAACAGAAGAAATTGCTACTCTGAAACGTGCAGCAGGAGACAAGATCTTAAAGGTAATTATTGAAACCTGTTATCTGACAGAAGAAGAAAAGATTCGTCTTTGCAGGTGTGTGGCAGACGGAGGAGCAGATTATATCAAGACATCTACCGGATTTGGTACTGCAGGAGCAAAGATTGAAGATATCCGTCTTTTTAAAGAGAATCTTCCAAAAGATGAGGATGTAAAGATGAAGGCAGCCGGAGGCGTGAGAACCAGAGAAGATCTGGAACTGTTTTTAGAAGAGGGATGCGAGCGGATTGGAACCAGTTCTGCAATTAAGATACTGGAAGACGGCGAAAATAATAACGGGGCTTACTAATTAGAGTTCAGATTGAGAAAGGAGAAGGATCATGAAAAAAACGATGAAAAAAATAGGTGCAGCATTATTAGCAGCGATGATGGTTATGTCAGTAACAGGATGTTCTCAGGGCGGTAATACAGCAGGTACTTCAGCTGCAGGAGAAGGTGCTTCCGGTGCGGGTGCTGAGATTGCGATGATTGCAGATGGCGGAAGCATTGATGACCAGGGATTTAACCAGGGAACATATGAAGGCGTAAAACA
This sequence comes from Enterocloster sp. HCN-30185, assembly GCF_037890305.1. NCBI lineage: Bacteria > Bacillati > Bacillota > Clostridia > Lachnospirales > Lachnospiraceae > Enterocloster > Enterocloster sp. HCN-30185. The sequence continues at coordinate 198,233 of NZ_JBBKBT010000005.1, read as the reverse complement.
GTATGGTGAGGAAAAAGGAATTTCCTACAAATATTATAAACCGGTAGAAAAGACAACAGATGCATATTTGTCAGCCATGGAATTGGCAATCGAAGGCGGAGCAAAAATTATTGTAGCACCCGGCTTTCGGTTTACGGAGGCAATGTATGTAGCGCAGGATACATGGCCGGATCTTAAATTTGTTCTTCTGGATGGAGTTCCTTCCAGCAATGGAGATACAAAGATTGGTGAAAATACAGTAGGTATTCAGTATGCAGAGGAACAGGCCGGTTTTCTGGCCGGCTATGCAGCGGTTGTAGAAGGGTACAAAAAACTTGGCTTTATGGGAGGCGTTGCAACTCCGGCAGTTGTACGTTACGGATACGGTTTTATCCAGGGAGCTGAGGCTGCTGCAAAGGAAATGGGTGTGAGTGATGTACAGATGAATTACTATTATACAGGTACATTTGATGCTACTCCAGAAACTCAGACACTGGCAGCAACCTGGTATCAGAATGGAACAGAGATTATTTTTGCATGCGGATCCGGTGTTGGTCAGTCTGTTATGGCAGCAGCTGATGCTTCTGCATCAGGCAAGTCCATTGGCGTAGATATTGACTGGGCAGGAGAATCTGAGACAGTTGTTACTTCTGCTATGAAATCTTTAAGCGGTACAGTATATCAGATGCTGGAGAAGTTCTACAGCGACAGTTTCCCGGGCGGAGAGAACATTATGATGGACGCATCCAACAAGGGTGTGGAACTTCCGATGGAAACCTCCAGATTTGAAACGTTTGATCAGGCTAAGTATGATGAGGTTTATGGAAAACTGGCAGACGGCACATTTAAGCCGCTCCGCGATGTAAATGAAGAGGGAACTTCCTATACACTGGATCAGATTTCTGACGGAACAATCGAGGTAACCGAAGTAAAATAAAGAGTATTCAGCTAGTGGGATGCCGGGAGAATGAATATGGAATATGTAATTGAAATGTTGGGAATCCGAAAGGAATTCCCAGGAATTGTTGCAAATGATAATGTAACACTTCAGCTAAAACGTGGTGAAATTCATGCATTACTGGGAGAGAACGGTGCAGGAAAATCAACATTGATGAGCGTACTGTTTGGTATGTATCAGCCAGAAGCCGGTGAGATACGCAAGAATGGACAGGTTGTACATATAAAGAATCCCAACGACGCAAATAAGCTGGGAATTGGTATGGTTCATCAGCATTTTAAGCTGGTTCATAACTTTACGGTTCTGGAGAATGTAATTCTGGGTGTGGAAACCACCCAGAAGGGGCTTCTGAAAATGGATGAGGCCCGCAAAAAGGTAGTAAGCCTGTCGGAAAAATATGGGCTGAAGATTGATCCAGACGCATTGATTTCTGATATTACAGTAGGTATGCAGCAGAGAGTAGAGATTTTAAAGATGCTGTATCGTGATAATGAAATATTGATTTTTGATGAACCAACCGCTGTTCTGACTCCTCAGGAGATTGATGAACTGATCAAGGTTATGAAGAATCTGGCAGCAGAAGGCAAGTCGATCCTGTTTATTACCCATAAACTCAATGAGATAAAAGAGGCCGCTAACCGCTGTACAGTACTGCGAAAAGGAAGATATGTAGGTACGATTGACGTTGCTTCCACCACCAAAGAAGAAATGTCTGAAATGATGGTGGGAAGAAAAGTAAATTTACAGATTGATAAGGGAGACTATAATCCGGGTGAATGTGTGCTGGCTGTAGAAGACTTAAGCGTAAAGAATCATTTTACAGGAAAGCTGTCTGTCAATCATGTATCGTTTGATGTAAAGGCAGGAGAAATTGTCTGTATTGCAGGAATTGACGGAAACGGACAAAGTGAACTTGTATATGCTCTTACAGGACTGACACCGACTGAGAGCGGATCGATTCACTTGAAAGGTCAGGATTTTACTCACATGAGTATCAGAGAGCGCAATACTCATGGACTTGGACATATCCCGGAAGACCGTCATAAACACGGATTGGTTCTGGACTATGATCTGGCATATAATACAGTACTCCAGAGTTATTTTGAAAAAAAGTTCCAAAATCATGGTTTCTTAAAAGAGCGGGAGATTTACAGCTATGCAGACGGACTGATTCAGTCGTTTGATATCCGCTGCGGACAGGGAGGTAAGACCATCTCCAGAAGTATGTCCGGAGGCAATCAGCAGAAGATCATTATTGCAAGAGAGATTGACCGTAATCCGGATCTTTTAATCGCTGTGCAGCCTACAAGAGGTCTGGATGTAGGTGCGATCGAATACATCCATAAGCAGTTAGTCGCGCAGAAGAAGGCGGGAAAAGGGGTTCTTCTGGTATCCCTGGAACTGGATGAGGTTATGAGTATCAGTGACCGTATTCTGGTAATGTATGAAGGTGAGATCGTTGCCGATTTAAAACCGGAGGATGTAACGGTACAGGAACTGGGACTCTATATGGCAGGGTCCAAAAGGAGGGCATAGAACGTGAAAAGAAAATCTCTTCCATCCGGCGTTTCCAGTTTTCTGGCGTCTGTTATGGCAATTCTTCTGGGAATGCTTGTCGGATTGATTATTTTAGTAGCAAGTAATCCGGCACAGGCAGGTCAGGGCTTTACAGCAATTCTTCTGGGCGGTCTGTCAAACTTAAAGAACATGGGGCAGGTACTGTACTATGCAACACCTTTGATCATGACAGGTTTATCTGTGGGATTTGCCAGTAAGACCGGACTTTTCAATATCGGAGCATCCGGTCAGTTTATCGTCGGGGCATTCGCAGCAGTGTTTGTAGGTGTACGTTTTACATTTTTACCGGGTGCTCTTCACTGGATCGTAGCTCTTTTAGCAGCGATTCTGGCTGGTGCTTTATGGGGAATGGTTCCTGGTATTTTAAAAGCAACAAGAAACGTAAATGTGGTAATTGGATGTATCATGATGAATTATATTGGAATGTATTCTGTGAATGCTCTGGTGAGTGCGTTCATTTATGATCCGCTGCAGAGTCAGTCTCTTCCGGTAGACGCAGATGCAATTCTTCCAAAGATGGGAATGGATATGATCTTCCGCTATAATAACCGTCCATCCAGTGCTAATGCGGGAATTCTGATTGCAATTCTGTCAGGTGTTGCAATTTGGGTCATCCTCCAAAAGACTGTGTTTGGTTATGAATTGAAAGCCTGCGGCTATAACAGTGAAGCAGGCCGTTATGCAGGTATGAATGAAAAGAAAAATGTGATTTCTTCTATGGCAATTGCAGGTGCTCTGGCTGGTCTGGGCGGCGGTTTGCTTTACCTTGCAGGTTCCGGAAACGGAATTCAGGTAGTAGATACGCTGGCAGCAGAAGGCTTTAACGGTATTCCGGTAGCGCTGCTTGCTATGAATAATCCAATCGGTATTATCTTCTCCGGTATTTTTATCGCATACTTAAAGGTGGGCGGAGATCAGATGCAGCTGTATAATTTCGTTCCTGAGGTTATCGATATTATTATTTCTGTAATTATCTATTTCAGTGCATTTGCGTTGGTATTCAGGGGTGTAGTCAGCAAGGTATTCTCGGGGAAAAAGACGGATACGGCAGATAAGACGGCGTGAAAGGAGAAGTGACATGAGTTTATTATATTTTTTGGTTCAACAAATGATGCTTTTTTCCATCCCGCTGCTGATCGTTGCACTGGGAGGAATGTTCTGTGAGCGAAGCGGTGTTATCAACATTGCTCTGGAGGGCATCATGGTGCTGGGCGGATTTGCCGGGATTCTGTTTATCAATCTGTTTCAAGGTGTACTTCCCGGACAGCCGATTTTGCTGATTGCACTGCTGATTTCTATGGTGACCGGAATGGTGGTATCTCTGGTTCATGCATATGCCTCTGTAAATATGAAGGCAAATCAGAGTATCAGCGGTACAGCAATCAATATGTTCGCTCCGGCATTTGCTATTTTTGTTGCCAGAGTAATCCGCAATGTGCAGCAGATTCCGTTTGAGAATCAGTTCCGAATTGAAAAAATACCGGTTTTGGGAGATATTCCGGTGATAGGAGGAATGTTTTTCCAGAATGCCTATATTACTACTTATCTGGGAATTCTGATTCTGGTGGTTTCCTGTGTAGTTCTGTATAAAACAAGATTTGGACTTCGTCTGCGTTCCTGTGGTGAACATCCGCAGGCAGCAGCATCTGTGGGAATCAGCGTTTATAAAATGCGTTATATGGGTGTACTGATTTCAGGCGCGTTAGCTGGTATTGGCGGACTGGTATACATCATTCCTACTTCTACCAGTTTCAATGCATCTGTATCAGGATATGGATTCCTGGCCCTGGCTGTTTTGATCTTCGGTCAGTGGAAACCTGGAAAGATCCTTTTAGCAGCTCTGTTTTTTGGTATCATGAAGACCATATCTTCTGCATACTCAGGAATTCCGATTCTTGCAGATTTTGGCATTCCAAGCAGTATTTATAAAATGATTCCATATTTGGCAACCCTGATTGTTCTGGCACTCAATACGAAGGGATCCCAGGCGCCAAAGGCATCCGGTGTTCCTTATGATAAAGGTGCGAGATAACACAGACTGTATTTATATGAACAGGAGGATAATAATATGCCGTTTTTAAATGAGGAAGGAAAACAGTATCATATAAATTGTAAGGAAGGGGATGTGGGTCGTTATGTGCTGCTTCCTGGAGATCCATTCCGTACAGATGTGATCGCATCTATGTTTGATGATGCAAAACTGGTGGCTCACAACAGGGAGTGTAAAACCTGGACTGGAACATTGAACGGAGAAAAGGTATCTGTTACTTCTACTGGTATGGGCAGCCCGTCTACAGCAATCGTAGTAGAAGAACTGATTCGTTGCGGTGCAGATACGTTTATTCGTGTGGGAACTTCCGGGCGTGTGTGTCCGGCCTCCCAGGATATGTCTTTAAATGGTGTGATCAACACTGCAGCAGTACGGGATGAAGGGACAACGATTTCTTACGTTCCTCTGGCTTATCCGGCAGTGGCTGACCGTCATGTAGTAGATGCACTGGCCAGAGCAGCTAAAAAGCTGGGTTATAATTTTGCAGAGGGTATTACCCATTCGAAAGATGCATTTTATGCGGAGATTGAGCCGGATAATATGCCCAACAGCGACTATGTAAAATCCCGCTGGCAGGCGTGGGAACGCTCGAATGTAATGTGTTCTGAGATGGAGGCTGCTGCGATTTTCATCGTTTCTTCCATCAGAAACTGCCGTGCATCTGCCGTTATGGCGTACAAGAAAGTAAACCTCCAGGCTGCGATGGAAACAGCAATTGAGGGTCTGCGGATTTTAATTGAAGAAGACAAGAAGCTGGGGAGGTAACGATGGAACGGTTGCTGATTAAAAATATTCGGTACCTTTATTGTATGGATGAAGAGGATACATTTCTGGAGAATGCAGACATTTATATAGAAGGAAATGTGATCAAAAAAATCGGGACGAAGCTGGATGTGCCTGCTGATGGGGTAAAAGTGATAGACGGAACTGGGAAGCTGGCACTTCCTGGATTTATCAATACCCATCATCATTTTTATCAGAATATTACCAGAAATATTCCGATCATGCAGAAGGGAAATCTTTTGGGCTGGCTTCTTTACTCATACGGCGCATGGGAAAATATGGAAGAAGAGGACGTAAAGGCGGCAGCACGTCTGGCTACAGCAGAGCTCCTGATGACAGGATGTACCACATCTATGGACTTTATGTATTTCTTCCCCCATGGAAAACATGATTTAATGGATGCAGAATTTGAGGCCGTAAAAGAGCTGGGACTGCGGTTTCACGGATTCCGTGGCTGTATGCCTGTAATGGAGGGAAACCTGCCTGCAGAAATGAAGGAACGGCTGGGGATTGATGCCGGGAGTCTGGTGGAGTCCTATGATGATATTCTGGATTCATGTGACAGAACATTTCAAAAATACCATGATGACAGCCGTTTTTCCATGAGCCGCGTAGGCGTAGGCCCTACTACTGTGGTATTTGAGAATCCGGAATTTATGAAAGAATTGAAGAAGATGGCAGATAATCGCGGCGGTTTGTGTCATACTCATCTTCATCCAAGACCAGATGAGATCAAAAAGTGTGGAGAGCTGTATAATTGCAGACCTCATCAGTGGTTGGAGGAAATCGGCTGGATCGATAAAAATGTATCTTTTGCCCATATCAGCCGTCATAATGCAGAAGAACTGGATATTGTAGCGAGAAACGGCGCGTCTGTGACCCAGTCGCCGTCCTGTCATATGAGACTGGGATACCCGATTGCTCCGGCACTGGAAGCGAGAGACCGGGGGATTCCCGTAAGTATCGGTGTAGACGGCGGAGCCAGCAACGACAGCGGAGATATGCTGGGAGAGCTGAGAACCATGCTTTATGTTCACCGGATTGACGGCGGACATCCAGGCTATGGACCGGAGCGGTGGATCAATGCAAAAGAAGTATTTGAGATGGCAACGGTAAACGGTGCAAAATGTCTGAACAGGGATGACATTGGTATGCTGAAAGAGGGAATGGCAGCCGATCTTGTACTGTTTTCCATGATACAGCCGGGGTATGCCGGAGCATTGACAGATCCAAGGGGAGCACTGCTGTACTGTGGAAATAATCATCTGGCAGACACAACCATCGTGAATGGAAATGTGTTAATCGAGAATGGCATATTCCTGGCAGGAGATTTAAATCAGATTGTAGAGGATGCCAATCGTTCAACAGCAAGGATATTAAAGCTTGTGAAGGATAAGACAGGCATTGACTATCGTATGGAGGCGTAGGCATCATGGAGACAGGCAGAAACAGAACAGAGACAGTGCGGTTTCCTAAGCGGATTGGTATGATCGTTCCTTCCTCTAATACTGTAGTAGAACCAATATGCAGCCGTATTTTTTTCGGTATGGAGGATGTAGTTACCGTTCATTATTCCAGACTGGAGGTCGTAAATGTTTCTCTGGATGATAACTCTACCAGACAATTTGCTGTGGATACGATGCTTCGGGCAGCCGATCAGCTTGCTCAGGCCAAGGTAGATGCGATTATCTGGAACGGAACGGCAGGAAGCTGGCTGGGAATTGAGCGTGACAGAGAGATGTGCCAGAAGATTGAAGAAAAAACCAAGATTCCCATGAGCACAGCGTCTTTGGGGCTGGTAGGAAGTTATCAGGATTTTGATATAAAGCGTCTGCATCTTGTGACACCTTATATTAAAGAAATGAATGACGCAATTATTCGGGAGTATGAGAAGCTGGGGCTTACAGCAGCAGGAGTGACCGGCCTTGGAATCACGGAAAATACAGAGATAGGCAGTGTCACGAAGGAACAGCTGGAGACCCTGTGCTGCAGCACAGGCGCAGGCCATGGCGAGGGGATTGCAGTTGTCTGTACGAACCTGGCTGCTGCCTGGAGAGCGGACTTGATCGAAAAACGGTCAGGAGCGGTTGTGTTTGATTCCGTAACCGCAGCTGTTCGGGAGGCATTGAAGTTGTGTGGGTTAGAAAAATTGTCCTTCCAGGGATGGGGAAAGCTGCTGGACGTATAAGCTAAGATGGAGGAAACAACTATGGCATTAAATATGGAAACAAATTATTGTGGATTCCGCTGTGAAAATCCATTCATTCTGGCTTCTTCTCCCGTTAGTGCGACAGGAGAGATGATCTGCAGAGCATTTGAAGAAGGATGGGCTGGAGCAGTTACAAAAAGCATCTCTTTTCTTCAGGATGAGCTGAATTTAAGCTTGTCTCCCAGAATGCTTCCTATTTCTGCTTCCGGAGCAAAAGGCGTTACCGGCATGGGGAATATCGACTTTGTTATGGACAAGTGTGTAGACGCAGCATTTGCAGACTTTGCGAAAGTGAAGGAACGGTATCCGGAAAAGATGCTGATTATCAGTGTAAAGGCTCAATATGTAGAAGCGGATTGGAAAACGCTGGCCAGAAAGGCCCAGAATGCCGGAGCAGATGCGTTGGAGCTTTGTCTGTCCTGTATTGACAGCGAAGCAGGCGTGATGATCTGCCAGGAGAAAGAGCTGATGCAGCAGGTAATTCGCTGGGTAAAAGAAGAAGTTCAGATCCCGGTGATAGCCAAACTGTCAATTCATGTCAATGATATTGGAAAAATGGCTCTGTATGCGGCTGAAGCCGGAGCAGATGCAGTGACCGGAATCAATTCTATTCATGGAATCGGTCCTCTGAATCCGGAACGTATGGTACATATTCCAGATATAATGGGACAAAGTGCGCCCATGGGATTGTCTGGAGCGTTCATTAAACCTATGGCTCAGCATTGTATTTATAAAATGGCTCTTGCTGCAAAAGAAAAGCCGTTTGGTATTTCAGCAGTTGGAGGAATCACAGATGGAAAGGATGCATTAGAGTATCTGTGTCTGGGCGCTGACACACTGCAGAGCGCAACAGCAGTTATGTATAAAGGCTATGGCATAATCAGGCAGATGATTTCTTATCTGGAAAAATTTATGATGGAAAAAGGATATCAGTCTCTGGATGAGTTCCGTGGATATTCTTTGAATCACATGGCTTCTGCGGCAAGAAATCTGTCTTTAAAGCAGCAGCTGGCAGCTTTAGTGGATCCAGATAAATGTATTGGGTGCGGGAAATGTGCTGTCTCCTGCAGTGACGGCGGAAAGCAGGCAATTCAGCTGGAGACCAGTCTAAGAAAAGCTTTGGTCTGCACGGAGAAATGTACGGGATGCGGACTTTGCCAAATCGTGTGTCCTACAGGTGCGATTCAGATGGTACCCACAGAGCGATAAGTGAAGGAAAAAGGAGAAAAATGGAATGAGGAAATTCAAGCGAATATTCTTGATCGTTATGGATTCTTTTGGTGCGGGAAATGCTCATGACGCAAAAGCATATGGAGATGAAGGCGCCGATACAATGGGACATATTGCAGAATATGTGGGCCAGTGGAACATTCCAAACCTTCAGAAGCTGGGACTTGCTAATCTCCATCCGCTGAAAGGAGTAGAGCCGGCTGTAAAACCGTTAGGCTACTACGCCTTGCTGAATGAAAAAAGCCGTGGAAAGGACACCATGACCGGACATTGGGAGATGATGGGAATTCAGACTGCAAAACCGTTTGTCACATTTTCAGAGACAGGGTTTCCAGAGGAACTGGTTAAAGAATTAGAACAGCGTACCGGTCATAAAGTGATTGGAAATAAGAATTCCAGTGGAACAGAGATTCTGGATGAACTGGCAGAAGAAGAGATTGCTACCGGTCATATGATCGTATATACTTCAGCTGATTCTGTGCTTCAGATTTGCGGAAATGAAGAAACATTTGATCTGGAAGAACTTTACCGCTGCTGTGAAATTGCCAGAGAAATTACACTTAAAGATGAGTGGAAGGTGGGCCGTGTGATAGCCAGGCCTTATGTGGGAAAGAAACGCGGAGAATTTAAGCGTACCAGTAATCGAAAGGATTATGCTTTAAAGCCTTCCGGAAAAACAGCTTTGGACGCATTGAAGGAGAATGGTCTGTCAGTGATTGCTGTGGGAAAGATCCATGATATTTTTGATGGAGAAGGAATCACACAAACGTATCATTCAGACAGCTCTGTTCATGGAATGCAGCAGACAGCGGATATTATGGAACATAGTGAATTTGAAGGATTATGTTTTGTGAATCTGGTAGATTTTGATGCAGTATGGGGGCATCGCAGAAACCCGGAAGGATATGCAAAAGAAGTGGAGCAGTTTGATGAAAAGCTGGGAGAATTGCTGGAACTGATGGGAGATGAGGATCTGCTGATGATTACGGCAGATCATGGAAATGACCCGACTTATCAGGGAACTGATCATACCAGAGAACAGGTACCGCTGCTTCTTTATGCAAAAGGTCTGAAGGGTGCAGGAACATTAAATGAGGCAGATTCTTTTGCGGCAATAGGGGCTACGATTGCAGAAAATTTCAATGTAAGGATGCCGGATGGAACCATTGGAGAATCAATGCTGGATCAGATTCAATAGATCTATTTTGAAAGGTTTAGGAGTGAGTATATAAATGGATATGCTCACTCCTTTTTGTTATGATTTTTCATACATTTGGGACTAGCCGTCACATCAGTGTACTGATACAATACATTTAAGACAAAGACAGTAAAAAGAATGAAACGATCAGGAGTTTTGAAAGATGCAGTCAAACCACGAAATTGTAGTGCCAAATGAAGATTTACCCTTTAAGATGTTTTTATTTGAAGGGGAGAAGGGAAATTATTTCCGGGATAAACACTGGCATCGCTCCATTGAAATTTTTATGGTGTTTGAGGGTCATTTAAAATTCTATTTGAATGATTTGGAACAGGAGCTGAATCCAGGTGAGTTTGTTCTGGTGAATTCAAATGAGATACATGCCATTGATTCACCGGAGCCAAACAAAACAGTAGTGATACAGATTCCATTAAAAACATTTTCTGATTACTTTACCGGGGAGCAGTACATTCGATTTACACATGAAGCAAAAAAGCAGGATGTCCAGGTCGTGGATCTGATCCGGGAAATGTTTGCTGCATACGGGAAAAAAGAGACGGGATATGATATGCGGGTAAAAAGCGGATATTATATGCTGTTATATATGCTTGTTTCTGTTTACCGTGAATTGGACGTAAAAGATGAATTGCTGAAACAAAACAGAAAATTAAATAAACTTACTCCCATTACGAATTATATGAAAGAACATTATCAGGAGGAGCTGTCATTGGAAGCGCTGGCTGAGGTGTTTGGATATACTCCTGCATATATTTCAAGAATGTTTCAAAAATATGCAGGCATCAATTATAAGGATTATCTGCAGGGAGTACGTGTAGAATATGCGTTTACGGAACTGAGCCGGACGGAGCATACGGTCAGTGAAGTGGCCTTTCACCATGGATTTCCAAGCAGCAGGGCTTTTGCAAAGGCATTTCAAAAGAAATACGGGATGCTTCCAAGCGAGTATCTGCGGAGAAAAACAGAATCGTCCCATTCATCGGAACAGATATAAAAAAGACAAAAAAGTGCAGTTGTATGGATAAATAAAAGGTCGATAAGATAAAAGGAAGCTGTTATCATGGTCTTAACAGAAAACATTCTAATAAGAAAGGAGACAATGATGCAGATTCAGAATATAAATGAGAAATCATTTAAAAAGTACGGTAAAATTCTGACGGGATATCATGTGGACGGAATCCTGGCAGAAATGGAGCATACGCCTCTGACAAGAGAAGTCATATATGTTCCGTCTGTGGAAGAAATGGAGGCTCTGCCTGATGCAGAGGAGATGAAAAACCGCGGATTTGGCGGCCTTCCAATTCAAATCGGATATTGCAATGGTGATAACAGAAAGCTGAACGGGCTGGAATATCATCGTTCTTCTGAAATTAATATTGCAGTAAACAACCTTGTTCTGCTCCTTGGACGGGAGCAGGATATTGAAGCAGACGGTACATATGACACTTCTCGCGTGGAGGCTTTTTTTGTACCTGCAGGTACGGTGATTGAGGTTTATGCAACAACACTTCACTATGCGCCATGTACGGCAGAGGGTGAAAATGGTTTCCGATGTGTGGTTGTGCTGCCGAAAGGAACGAATACGGAGCTGGATTTTGCAGCAGGGGCAGAGGGAGAGGACAGACTGCTTGCTGCCAAAAACAAATGGCTGATCGCACATGAGGAAGCTGGGATTGTAGGTGCATTCTGCGGCTTAAAGGGTGAAAATGTAACAGTTTAAAATAATAAGAAGGTGGGTACATACAATGAAAAATATGCCAGAATTGAAAATCGGAGTAGTAGCAGTAAGCAGAGATTGTTTTCCGGAGAGTCTATCTGTCAGCAGAAGAGAGGCTTTGATAAAAGCATACAGGGAAAAATATGGGGATAGGGATATTTATGAATGTCCCATTTGTATTGTGGAAAGTGAGATTCATATGGAGCAGGCGCTGGAAGATATCAAGGCTGCCGGCTGCAATGCGCTGGTTGTATATCTTGGAAATTTTGGACCTGAAATTTCTGAAACACTGCTTGCAAAGCATTTCGACGGACCGAAGATGTTTGTGGCTGCGGCAGAGGAGCGTGGGGACAACCTGATTCAGGGCCGCGGCGATGCTTACTGCGGAATGCTCAATGCAAGCTATAACCTGAAGCTGAGAAATATCAAAGCCTATATTCCGGAGTATCCCATTGGAACAGCTGAAGAATGTGCAGATATGATTGCAGAGTTCCGTCCGGTTGCAAAAGCAGTGATCGCATTGAATGATTTGAAAATTATCAGCTTCGGGCCGCGTCCATTAAATTTCCTTGCATGCAATGCGCCCATTCAGCAGCTTTACAATTTAGGAGTTGAAATTGAAGAAAATTCAGAGCTGGATCTGTTTGAGGCATTTAACAAGCATGCTGGAGATGAGCGGATCCCGGCGGTTGTGAAGGAAATGGAAGAGGAGCTTGGCGCCGGAAATAAGAAGCCGGAGATCCTTGAAAAGCTGGCACAGTATGAGCTTACCTTAAAGGACTGGATTGAGGAGCACAGAGGGTACCGCAAATATGTGGCAATTGCAGGAAAGTGCTGGCCGGCGTTCCAGACACAGTTTGGATTTGTGCCCTGCTATGTAAACAGCCGTCTGACCGCTCAGGGGATTCCGGTATCATGTGAGGTAGATATCTACGGTGCTTTGAGTGAATTGATCGGAACCGTTGTCAGCGAAGATGCGGTAACCCTCCTTGATATCAATAATAATGTGCCGGCAGATATGTATAAAGAAGAAATAGAAGGCAAATTCCCATATACTCATAAAGACACCTTTATGGGATTCCACTGTGGAAATACGCCGTCTGAAAAACTGTCCTTCTGTGAAATGAAATATCAGCTGATCATGGCACGTTCTCTTCCGGAAGAGGTGACACAGGGAACCTTAGAGGGAGATATCGCACCGGGAAATATTACGTTCTTCCGTCTGCAGAGCACGGCTGACTGTAAGCTCAGAGCCTACATTGCACAGGGAGAGGTTCTTCCTGTTGCAACACGTTCCTTCGGCTCCATTGGTGTATTTGCAATTCCTGAAATGGGAAGATTTTACCGCCATGTGCTGATTGAAAAGAATTTCCCACATCATGGTGCAGTTGCATTTGGAAACCATGGAAAGGCTTTGTTTGAGGTATTTAAGTATATTGGGGTTCCTGTTGAGGAAATCGGTTATAACCAGCCTGCGGGAGTAAGATATCCTACAGAGAATCCGTGGAAATAAAGGGAGAGAAACATGTTATATATAGGCATTGACCTTGGTACATCAGCAGTGAAACTGCTGCTGATGGATCAGGGCGGAACCATTCATAAAATTGTATCAAAGGAATATCCCCTGTATTTTCCTCATCCCGGCTGGTCCGAGCAGAATCCTCAGGACTGGTTTGAAAAAACTATGGAGGGAATGAAAGAGCTGACAGCAGAGTGTGACAGAACACAGATTGCAGGAATCGGATTTGGCGGCCAGATGCACGGACTGGTGGTTCTGGACGAGATGGATCAGGTGATCCGCCCTGCGATTCTCTGGAATGACGGAAGAACAGCGAAGGAAACAGAGCATCTCAATGAAGTAATCGGAAAAGAAGCATTATCTAAATATACAGCAAATATCGCATTTGCAGGCTTTACCGCACCGAAGCTTCTCTGGATGAAAGCAAATGAGCCGGAAAATTTTTCCCGTATCAGCAAAATTATGCTGCCCAAGGATTATCTGGCATATATGCTTACGGGAATCCATTGTACGGATTATTCTGACGCTTCAGGGATGCTGCTTTTGGATGTGGAGCATAAATGCTGGTCCAGAGAAATGATGGATATTTGCGGAGTGAAAGAAGAACAGCTTCCGCAATTGTTTGAAAGCTATGAAGTGGTTGGTTTATTGAAGAAAGAAATTGCAGACAGGCTGGGGCTTACGGAAGCGGTGAGGGTCGTAGCAGGAGCCGGAGACAATGCAGCGGCTGCTGTGGGGACTGGAACCGTCGGAGAGGGAAAATGCAATATTTCACTTGGAACGTCCGGAACTATTTTTATTTCCAGTAAAAAATTCGGAGTGGATGAACACAATGCACTGCATTCCTTTGCTCATGCAGATGGAAGCTTCCATCTGATGGGATGTATGCTCAGCGCTGCTTCCTGCAATAAGTGGTGGATGGATGAAATTTTAAAGACAACAGAGTATGAAAGAGAGCAGGACAGTATTACAAAACTGGGTGAAAATCATGTTTACTATCTGCCCTATTTGATGGGAGAACGTTCGCCTCACAATGATCCCAAAGCAAGAGCCGCTTTTATCGGAATGACCATGGATACAGCAAGAGAGGACATGACGCAGGCTGTTTTGGAAGGTGTGGCATTTGGACTCAGAGATTCTCTGGAAGTGGCCAGAAGTCTGGGGATTCAGATTGAGCGTACCAAAATCTGCGGCGGCGGGGCAAAGAGTCTGCTGTGGAAGAAAATTATCGCGAATGTAATGAATCTGAAGGTCGATGTGATTGAAAGCGAAGAAGGCCCCGGATATGGGGGCGCTATGCTGGCAGCAGTCGGCTGCGGGGAATTTGAAACGGTGGAAGAAGCGGCAGAGAAGCTGGTGAAGATTGTTGATACCGTTGAGCCGGAGACTGGGTTGGTGGAAAAATACGAAAAGCGGTATCAGGTATTTAAGCAGATTTATCCTGCAATGAAGGGATTGTTTCAGTTGGGGATGTAAAAAGGCCCGCGTTCCGTAAAGAGGGCGTGGAATATCAGGGAGTGAGCATAGGAAGGGGGATGCTCACTCCTTTTTATACTAAGAAGCTATATGAATTCAGGTTAGAAAAACTGCAGTTTTAAATTGGTATTCGGAAAGATATGCAAGTCCCCATTCCTTTTTTACTGTTGATTTTTAAATGTGCTTCCGGGCCGTATTTCATAACCAGACGGCTGTTTACATTAGTAAGACCAATGTTGTCGCTGTCGGGATTGTCTATTCTTTTATAGAGTGCTGTGATTGCCTGGCGGTCCATTCCCACACCTGTGTCAATGACGGAAACGATCAGATGATTTTTTCGTCTTACAATACGAAGCTTGATAAAACCTGAATCATCTAAGGGCTTGATGCCGTGGTACAGGCTGTTTTCAATCAGGGGCTGTAAAATCAGCCGCATTATGGGAAGATTTTCAAGGGTTTCTTCGTATTCATAGTACAAAATATATTTGTCTTCATAGCGGCAGCGTTGAATACTGTCATATTTTTTCAGATAGTCAATCTCATCTTTTAAAGTCACCATAGAATGTGGATTCTGGAGGGAATATTTGAGAATATCTGACAGGGCTTGGATCATCTGATTCATGGCTGTGGGTTGCCCGGTATATTCTAACGCCTTGAAATCCAGAGTTTGCAGGGTGTTAAAGAGAAAATGGGGATTGATCTGCAGCTGAAGTGCCTTCATCTCCGCCAATTTCTGTTTCTGATCCTTTAGGGCCAGCTGATTTTTTAGGAAGGTCTGGTTTAAGAACAGCTGGACAATGTTGTTGAGTACCAGATCATACTCATCTCTGAGAAAGTCAGGTTTTTCCTGGCGGAATACACCGCGCTCTGCATCAGAGAATAGATTTACAAAGTAGTCGATTTGCTGAAAATTTTTTCGTGTGATGGTAAAGGCAATCCATAGGGATACAAAAACCATTGCAGCCAGCACCATGAGCAACTGCAGCAAGAGCGGATAAAAATCGCGATAATAATTGGAGTAGCTGATACAGGCGGCAATATAGGTATCACAGTCTGCTGGTATCATTCGAGTATAGCAGGAACCATTGCTGAAAGGAAACCAGCCTTCAAAGGGGGACAGAGAAACAGAGGAGAGCTTATTTGCAAGAAGGCCGCGATCTTCATGGGTAAACTGTTTTGTTTTCCCTGCTTCTAGGAGAAAATTTCCATTCTGATCCAGGATAAAGAAAGAATCTAACTGGGAACTGGTGGTTATCAGTTGTTTGAGCTGTTCCTCATAAATATTGACCATTACTACGCCGCGAAACATATTTAATTTCTTGAAGTAGGTAAGTACAGGAATCGGTTCTGCATAGGAGTATTGGTGCATCTGTCTGCGTTCCAGCCATTGGTCTTTATCCGAAGAGTCATAGGAATCCTTCCAGCTTAAGTCGGAAAACCGGGATAATTTTACAATTCCTCCTGTGTCTGAGGTAAGAATAGAATCATAATCGTCCAGATAATAATATACGGAGGCAATATAAGGGGCATTGTTGGTGAGCGAGGTAAAATTGGAAAGGATGCTGTTGGTAAGAACTACATCCAGATAATTCGCTTTCTCATGAGAAAGGAAATTTCTCAGGGAAATAGAGAGCCTTGGATTGCGCGCCAGAATATCATACTGGGTAGCGGCAGTATCCATAACCAGAGAATAATTGTCCTTGGCCGCCTGAGCGGAGCGCTTTGCATTGGATTGAATCTCCTGTTTCTTTTCCTGAATGACAAAAAATAAAAAGAAAAGAAAAACCATTAAAAGAGGGAGCGTAATAATGGCAAAATAGTAAAAAAAACAGTTAATAAAATTGCGTTTTCTCATGGGAATCAATGTCCTTTATTTTTCGTTGCGTTTTTCTGTAACTCCGCTGCAGTTACGATATTGTGTAGGAGTCATTTTGAAATACTGGTGGAAGGCTCTGGAGAAATTCTTTGGATTATCATATCCTACTCTGTAAGCAATTTCATACTGCTTGAAATGGATGTCCTTTAACATATTGGCAGCATGTTCCATACGGCTTTTGAGAAGATAATCGGAGAAGCTAAGAGCCGAGTGATCTTTCATCAACCGAGAAAGATAATTGGGGCTTAGAGATACCAGACGGGCCGCCTGCTCTAAGCTGGCAGTTTGGTATTCCTGATCCAGATAGCTGGTAACAGTGTTGATAATTTTTTCGTAGTAACTTAAATTTTCCTCTTCAGGTTGTGCCAGTCCTTTTTCCATGTCCAGAGTTTCCCGGATTCTGGTGAGGCAGTCAGAGAGATCCTCATATTTCACAGGCTTTAAAAGATAATCGGAAACCCCGTTTTTCATGGCTTGACGGGCATAGTTAAAATCCTGATAACCGCTGAAAAATACCATTTTTACGGGCTTTTTTGGCAGAAGCAACCGGGACAGCTCCAGACCATCCATAATGGGCATCCGTATATCGGAGAGAACCAGATCTACTGGATTTTCCATGGCGAAATCCAAGGCCTCTTTTCCATTAGAACAAACTGCAGCGATTTCAAATCCCAGCTGATTCCATGGGAAGAGATTGGCCAGTCCGCTTCGTATTTTCGCTTCGTCGTCTGCAATGATTACTTGGTACATAGATCGTGTCCTTTCTTAAACAAAATGTGTGTTTTGAAAACAAGCTTTTGAAGGAGCTGTATAGCCGAGGTATTGTGTAATTATATTATATAAAATCTTCACAGAAAAATCATCTGTAAAACATTTTTTGAACCATAGATCGTGGTTCAGGAAGAAAA
Organism: Enterocloster sp. HCN-30185; assembly: GCF_037890305.1. Lineage (NCBI taxonomy): Bacteria > Bacillati > Bacillota > Clostridia > Lachnospirales > Lachnospiraceae > Enterocloster > Enterocloster sp. HCN-30185. The sequence continues at coordinate 180,734 of NZ_JBBKBT010000005.1, read as the reverse complement.
ATCATAGAAAATGATACCGATTAGGATGTTTGGTTAAACAGAGATACCTTTTGTTAAGCTTAGTTTCTTAACAGAAGTGTTTTTTTTATGTACAATAAAGGCAGTCAAATGAGGAAGAGACAAAATGTAAACAAAGCGTGAAAGCAAATATGGGAGGTATGGCAACATGAAACATGGAAAAAAGCTTACAGGTCTTGTGATGGCGGGGATAATGACGGCTGGTGTTCTTACAGGTTGTACCAATGAACCGTCGGCAAACACTGCTTCTGATACCAAAACGGAAGATCAGAGTGCGAAGAGTGAGACTGCTTCTCAAGAGCAGATTACACTGCGTTTTATGTGGTGGGGCGGCGATGAGAGAAATGAGGCAACGCTGGCAGTAATTGACCAGTACCAGAAGCTTCATCCCGAGATCAGAATTGAGGCTGAGATGAACTCAGATCAGGGTTACATTGATAAGGTTTCTACCATGCTGGCAAACGGTACTGCACCGGATATTATGCAGCAGAATGTGGATTCTTTGCCGGATTTTGTGTCAAGAGGTGATTTCTTTGTGGATTTTTATGAGTACAAGGATATTTTTGATACATCCGGTTTTGATAAAAACTTTATTGATCAGTTTGGTACATTTGATGGAAAGCTGTTAGCACTTCCAACCGGTATGTCCTGTCTGGCAACTGTGGCTAACACAGAGGCTGCGGATGTTTGTGGTGTGGATCTGTCAAAACAGATCACATGGGAGAGTATGTTAGAGGACGGCAAGAAGCTTCATGCAGAAAATCCAGAGTACTACTATATGAACGTAGATACCCATATTTTATGTGAGTATGTACTGCGGCCTTATCTTCGTCAGAAAACAGGAAATTCCTTTATTATCGACAGTGAAAAGAAGCTTGGATTTACAAGGGATGAACTCGTAGAGGCTCTTACATACATTAAGGATTGCTATGATTGGGGTGTATTTGAGCCTGCTGAGGACAGTGCTACATTTAAAGGACAGATTCATACGAATCCAAAATGGATGAATGGAAAGTTTGTATTCGGTTATGGTGCATCCTCTAACATTAATTTGCTGATGGATGCTATTTCTGAAGCGGAGTGTACGGTTGTGCAGATGCCAATGGCAGATGACCGCATTAATGATGGTTTCTTTGCAGATACGCCACAGTATATGACCGTAAATAAGAATTCGCCCCATGCAAAAGAGGCCGTGGAATTCTTAAACTACTTCTATAATAATGAAACTGCCCAGGAGACATTAAAGGATGTAAGAAGTATTCCGCCAACTACAACTGGCAGAAGCTTATGTGCAGATAAGGGGCTGTTAGATGAGACTGTGGTAAAGGCTGTTGATTTGTCTGCAGGATTAAATGGAAAGAGTGACAAGGGGTATACCACAAGTGCCGAGGTTTACGCGATTCAGGAGGAAATAGTAGAAAGCATTGCTTACGGACAGAGCACTCCTGAAGAGGCAGCTGATAATGCCATTGAACTCTTAAATGATTATCTGAGTGCTTTGGATTAACAGTAAAAAGCAGCAACGGAAATATGAGATAAAAAGGATCTGCAGGCGGCTCGGGTATCATTCCCGGGCCGTTTCAGGGATAAGGAGGACAAGATGGCAAAAAAAGGCGCAAAGTCAGGATCCATGCACGGAGGCTGGACCAAACGGAATAAGATTGGATTCATGTATGTGAGTATCTGGATATTCGGATTTCTGTTATTCCAGCTGTATCCATTTATTTGCTCCCTGGTGTATTCATTTACAGATTATGATATTTTCAGCAAGCCGGAATTTGTGGGATTTGCTAATTATATAAAGCTTTTTACGAAAGATAAGGAATTTTGGAATTCACTAATTGTTACTTTGAAATATACGTTCATTACAGTACCTGGAAAGGTTGTACTTGCTCTGATCATTGCAGTAATCTTAAATAAAAATTTAAAGGGGATTAATTTTATTCGTACAGTATATTATATTCCGTCTCTGCTCAGCGGTTCCGTAGCTGTGGCAATTTTGTGGAAGGTGCTGTTTATGAACGATGGTTTTGTAAATAGTCTTCTGGGCTGTTTTAATATTGAACCAGTGAAATGGCTGGGGACACCAGATATGGCGTTAGTTACCATATGTATGCTGGAGATCTGGCAGTTCGGTTCCTCCATGGTATTGTTTCTTTCAGCCTTAAAACAGGTTCCGCAGTCACTTTACGAGGCTGCCAGAATTGATGGGGCATCCAAACCGAGAATGTTTTTCAAGATCACCCTCCCTATGATTACCTCCATCGCATTTTTCAATATTATTATGCAGCTGATTACTGCCCTGCAGAATTTCACCTCTGCTTTTGTAGTTACGAACGGAGGACCAAACAAAGGTACATACGTTCTGGGTATGAAGTTGTATACAGATGCTTTTAAATATTTCAAGATGGGGTATGCATGTGCCACTTCCTGGATTCTGTTCATTGTGATCCTGATCATGACTGCAGTGCTGTTTGCTACTTCAAAGAAGTGGGTTTATTATGATAATTAGGAGGAAGCCATGAGAGAGAAAAGAATAAAAAATGGGTTTACCTACACCTTTCTGGCTATCGGCGGTGTAGCTATGCTCTTTCCGGTTATATGGATGTTTTTTGCCTGTTTTAAGACAAACAATGAAATTTTTGGAAGTCTGCGCCTTCTGCCAGAGAGCTGGGTGATTGAAGCATTTGTGAAAGGATGGAAGACAACGGGAACTTATACCTATGCTCAGTATTTTATCAATACGTTTGCTTTGGTGGTTCCTACAACCTTTTTGACTTTGGTATCCTGTTCTATTGTGGCTTATGGTTTTGCACGTTTCGATTTTCCAGGAAACAAGGCGCTGTTTATGGTGCTGATAGCAACTCTGATGCTGCCAAATGCTGTTATTATCATTCCGCGCTATGCCTTGTTTAACAAGCTGGGCTGGCTGGATTCCTATATGACCTTTTATGCTCCCGCAGCAGTAGCATGCTATCCGTTTTTTGTGTTTATGATGGTGCAGTTTTTAAGAGGACTTCCCAGAGATCTGGATGAATCTGCTTATATTGACGGCTGTGGTCCTTTCCAGTGTTTTATGAAGATTCTTCTTCCATTGTTAAAGCCGGCCCTGTTTTCAGCAGGACTGTTCCAGTTCCTTTGGACATGGAATGATTTCTTCAATACCAATATTTATATTAATACTGTATCCAAGTTTCCACTGTCTCTGGCTCTTAGAGTCAGCATTGACGTAACATCCAATATTCAGTGGAACCAGGTTATGGCCATGGCGCTGGTATCTGTAATTCCGTTGATCATTCTGTTTTTTGCAGCCCAGAAGTATTTTGTAGAGGGAATTGCTACTTCTGGTCTGAAAGGGTAAAGGAGGAAATTGAATATGCAGCAATATCAGAATCCAATTTTATATGCTGATTATTCTGATCCGGATGTAATTCGGGTCGGAGAAGACTATTATATGGTGTCATCTTCATTTACCTACCTTCCAGGAGTTCCTTTGCTGCATTCAAAGGATCTGGTACATTGGGAGCTGATTAACCATTGTGTTTCCTCACTTCCTTTTGAAAAATATGATTTTCCTTCTCATGGATCAGGTACATGGGCATCTTCGATCCGGTACCATGAGGGAACTTTCTTCGTATTCATTCCTTTAGTAGATGAGGGCATTCTGGTAGCCCGTTCCAGAGATCCCTATGGGGAATTTGAACTGAATCTTCTGTGTAAGTCTAAGGGATGGATCGATCCATGTCCGTTCTGGGATGAAGATGGGAAGGCATATATGGTTTTTGCCTATGCTAAAAGCCGTTGTGGAATGAAACACCGCCTCTCTATGGTGGAAATAGATCCCAACTGCCGTGGTTTGCTTTCTGAACCAAAACTGATTTTCGACGGAGAACAGATAGCTCCTACCACAGAGGGGCCGAAGATGTATAAAAAAAATGGATATTATTATATTCTTATGCCTTCCGGCGGAGTGGAAGATGGATGGCAGTCTTGCCTTCGTTCTCGTTCCGTTTATGGACCGTATGAGTACAAAATTGTAATGCATCAGGGAAATTCAGCAGTTAATGGCCCTCATCAGGGCGGATGGGTTACTTCCTCAGATGGACGAGACTGGTTTATTCATTTTCAGGATGTGATCGAACTGGGACGCATCGTTCATCTTCAGCCTATGTGTTTTGCAGATGGATGGCCGTTCATTGGTCAGGATCAAAATGGGGATGGAATTGGGGAACCAGTGGAAAGCTGGTATATGCCAGAAGAGGATATGCCGTCATATGCCATTGCCCAGTCGGATGATTTTGAGGAAAAACATCTGGGACTTCAATGGCAGTGGCAGGCTAATCCAAACAGTGCTTACTATTCACTGACGGACCGACCAGGTTATTTAAGGCTTTTTTGCTGGAAAAATCCGGAGCGGGAGAATTATTTGTGGTACGCGCCCAATGTGTTGACTCAGATCCCACAGAAAAAAGAGCTGACCATGACAGTTAAGATGGAGCTTACAGGGAAAGAAGCGGGAGACTTCGGTGGGATAGGAGTGGAAGGACATATCTATGGATATGCCGGACTCTACAGCACAGGAGAGAAGATGGAGATTCGCTGTTATAGGGGAATTGTTACAGAAAAAATGTTCCATGGAGAGGCAGAAGAGAGGCTTGTGTTCTCCAGTAAACTGGAAGGAAATGTATTATGGCTTTCCATGAGTTTATCAGACGATAAAACCTACAAATTTTCGTATTCCACGGATGGTGTGCATTTTACACAGATTCAAGAGAAATTTCCGCTGAGCCGGGCTACCTGGACGGGGGCAAAGCTTTGCCTGTGGTCCTGTTCCAAAGAAAATAAGAACTCAGAGGGATATTGTGATTATGAGTATGTGACGATTGTCTGATATATGAATTTCAAAAACTGGAAACTGAAAGTTTGCTGTGTTTTGCGGCGGTTTTCATTGATTGGTTTTATTTGAGCAGCTTCGGTTATAATGTTACCTTATCAGGAACAACGTTATAACCGAAGCTGCAGTTTTTTAGTATTTTGTAGTACTCATGTTTTTTTGCAGCATTTTCTTTGATGCAGAGTCTGGCTGAGAAATGGTAAGCGTTGTATTTATGAAAACAGGGATTTAAACCAATATGAAAAACCAGAATATTGAAATATTGCAATCTTTTATAGGGAATGGTAAGATATATTTAAAATAGATGCAGGCAAATGAAAATTAGCGAAAGGGTAATCAAAAAAATAAGAGCTTTCGATGACAAAAATCATCGAAAACCCTTGATTTTAAAGGAAAAATCGGAGTAACAGGATTTGAACCTGCGACCTCTCGGCCCCCAGCCGAGCGCGCTACCAAGCTACGCCATACTCCGTGTCGAACGAACTATTGTAGTATAGCATATATTTTTCATTTTGAAAAGTATTTTTACGAAAAAATATGTTTTTTATGAAATACATTGCTGGATAAAACTGGCTTAGGACAGGAAAGGACAGGAAAGGACAGAGAAAATGGACAGAATGAGAAAACGGATCGTCAGTTTTGATCTGGATATGACCCTTTTGGATCATAAGACATGGAAAATTACAGAAAGCGCTCTTAAGGCGCTGGAAATTTTGAGAAAAGATAATGTGATCGTGATTGCCAGCGGACGAAATATGGATCTGCCCCTGAGTGTTGGGTACAGGGATCAGCTCCAGCCGGATGCGGTAATCCATATGAACGGCACCCGTGTAGTTGCGGAAGGGAAGACATTGTATGAGCATACTATGGACAAGAAGCTTTTGAAACGTCTGCTGGCATTTGGGAAGGAGCGAGGGATTGCTCTTGGCGTAACGATGGAGAATGGGGATTATTATACTGCGCCCGAGGAGGTAGAGCGGATCGATGTGCTGCGCTGGGGAGAGACCAGCCGCCATTTTGAGGATCCTATGAAGCTTTTGGAGCTTCCGGTGCGGACATTGGCCTATATAGGAGGCCCGGATCGCGTGAGAGAGCTTGAGGAGCATTTTCCGGAATGTAAGTTTTTCATGTTTGCAGGAAAAACCGGGGCAGATGTAGTGGAAAATGAGGCGTCCAAGGCAGAGGGGTTAAAGCGCCTCTGTGAGTATTACGGAATGGATCTGTCACAAACAGTGGCTTTTGGGGATAGTATGAATGATTTTGAGATTGTTTCCAGGGCGGGAATCGGGATTGCCATGGGTAATTCCGTGGAGGAACTGAAGGCGGCTGCCGATTATGTGACAGATCCCATTGACCGGGACGGGGTATGGAATGCCTGCCGGCATTTTGGATGGATATGAGGAGGAATGAGATGGCAAAACAGTTTGACGTAATAGTAATCGGCGCCGGGCCGGGAGGCTATACAGCCGCCCTTAAGGCAACGGAGTTTGGACTTAAGGTGGCTGTGATTGAGACGAAGAAAATAGGCGGTACCTGTGTAAACAGGGGATGTATTCCAACCAAAGCGCTTTTGTATGCTTCCGGTATGTTCCGGATGATGCAGAACTGTGATGAATTTGGCGTGTCTACCGATTTTATTTCCTTTGATTTTCAAAAAATGCAGTCTTACAAAAAGAAGGCAGTGGACCGGTACAGAGGAAGTGTAGAGGGACTGTTTGAGAAGAATCATGTGGAGGTAATATACGGAAAAGGCACACTGCGCCGGGGACGTACGGTGGAGGTAGAGCTGGCAGAGGGAGGCCGGGAATTTTTTGAGGGTAAGACGGTGATCCTGGCAGCGGGAGCAGTTCCGATGATGAATGAGATTCCCGGAGCAGATCTTCCTGGAGTGTGGAACAGCGACCGGCTTCTGGCGGCTAAAAGCTGGAATTTCGATCGGCTGACCATCATGGGAGGCGGAGTGATCGCTGTGGAATTTGCCACCCTGTTTAACAATCTCTGTTCCAATGTAACCATTGTGGAGAAGAAAAAGCATCTCATGGCCCCTATGGATGATGTGATGTCAACGGCTCTTGAGCGTGTGCTTCGCAGAAAGGGAATCCAGGTTTACTGCGATTCTACTGTTACGGAGCTGTCACAGGGGGAAAATGGCTTAAACTGCGTCATTACCCCCAACAAAGGAGGTGAACCCATCCGGACCAGAGCAGGTCAGGTTTTGATGGCCATTGGCCGTAAACCGAATGTACAGGGGCTTTGCGGACCGGATGTGAGCCTTGAGATGAAAAATGGGAAAATTGCGGTTTCACCGGGGTTTGAGACAAGTGAACCCGGTGTTTATGCCATCGGAGATGTGTGTGCAGATATTCAGCTGGCCCATGTAGCGGCAGCCCAGGGTACATATGTGGTGGAAAAAATTGCCGGCCGTCCTCATACTATACGGCTTCAGTCAGTACCCAGCGGTATGTATGTTTCCCTTCCCATTGTGCCTAACTGTATTTATACGGATCCGGAGATTGCTACCGTTGGCCTTACGGAGGAGGAAGCGGGCCTGCGGGGGCTTAAGGTGCGATGTGGTCATTTTTCCATGGAGGAAAATGGACGTTCCATTATCTCAGGGGAACAGGACGGCTTTATCCGGCTGGTGTTTGAAGCCTACAGCAATACCATTGTAGGAGCACAGATGATGTGCCCCAGGGCGACGGATATGATCGGGGAAATTGCCACTGCAATCGCAAATGGACTGACAGCAGAGCAGATGTCATTTGCAATGCGGGCCCAACCGACGTATAATGAAGGCATAGGTGCAGCCATTGAGGATGCGCTGAGAAAGGCTTAAGGAAAGAGACAGGAGGAAAAAGGATGCATATAACAGATGAAAGAATCCAGAGCTTAAGAGAGAAAATGAAGGAATACCGGATGGATGCCTATCTGGTGCCTACGGCTGATTTCCATGAATCCGAGTATGTGGGAGAATATTTCAAATGCAGAAAATATCTTACCGGATTTACCGGATCAGCAGGTACAGCGGTAATTACCATGAACGAGGCATGTCTGTGGGTGGACGGAAGATACTTTGTTCAGGCTGCCGCAGAATTAAAAGGCAGCTGTGTAAAAATGATGAAAATGGGGCAGGAGGGCGTTCCGTCTGTACAGGAATATCTGGAGGAAAATGTACCGGAGGGCGGCTGTCTGGGCTTTGACGGAAGGGTAGTAAATTCACTTACCGGTTTAAGCCTGGAGAAAAATTTAAGGGAAAAGAGTGCCCGTATTGCCTGCACAGAGGATTTGGTGGGAATGATCTGGCAGGAGCGCCCGGAGCTTTCAAGTGAACCGGCCTGGATTCTGGAGGAAAAGTATGCTGGAAAGCCTGCGGCAGATAAGATTGCAGATGTAAGAGCCGCTATGAAAAAGGTTCATGCCACAGTTCATGTACTTACGGCTCTGGATGATATTGCCTGGCTGTTAAATATCAGGGGAAATGATATTTCCTACAATCCGGTGGTTCTTTCCTATGTGATGATTACTATGGATGAGGTGCGTCTTTTCATCAATGAAGCTGTTCTTAATGATGAGATTTGTGGATACTTGGAGTCTATGGGTGTTGTGATTCTTCCATATAATGATATCTATAAGGAAGCAGGAGCGCTTCAGGGAGAAAAGGTGCTGTTTGAGCGGGAGAAGGGAAATTATGCCCTGTATCAGGCTATGGCAGCGCAGAATGAGATCATTGACCGGATGAACCCTACGTCAGAGGCAAAGGCCAAAAAGAATCCGGTGGAAGTGGAGAATGAGAAGAAGGCCCATATTAAGGACGGCATTGCAGTAACCAGGTTTATGTACTGGCTAAAGCATCAGATTGGAAAAGAAACCATTACAGAGATGAGTGCGTCTGAAAAGCTGGAGGGCTTCAGAAAGGAGCAGGAGGGATATATTGAGCCCAGCTTCAATACCATTTCTGCCTACGGCCCCAATGCGGCCATGTGCCATTATTCCGCTACAGAGGAAAGCAATGCAGTTTTAGATGCAAAAAGCTTTTATCTGGTGGATTCCGGCGGCCAGTACTATGAGGGAACCACAGACATCACAAGAACCATTGCACTGGGAGAACTGACAGCAGAAGAAAAGGAGCATTTTACCCTGGTTCTCATCAGTATGCTCCGCCTTCAGGCAGTACGGTTTTTATACGGCTGCAGAGGCTTAAGCCTGGATTATGTGGCAAGAGAGCCATTCTGGAGCAGGGGACTGAATTTTGACCACGGAACCGGACATGGTGTGGGATATCTTTCAAGTGTCCATGAGCGCCCCAACGGAATCCGTTTCAAAATGGTTCCGGAGCGCTGTGACAACGGAATATTGGAGGAGGGAATGATTACCTCGGACGAGCCGGGACTGTATATCGAAGGAAAGCATGGAATCCGTACGGAAAATCTGATTCTCTGCAAAAAGGATGAGAAGAATGAATACGGTCAGTTTATGAAATTTGAATTCCTGACCTTTGTCCCTATTGATGTGGACGCAGTGGACAAGAACCTGATGACAGAGCGGGATGTGGAGCTGTTTAATGCATATCATAAAGAGGTTTATGAGAAGATCAGTCCGTATCTGGAAGGGGACGAGAAGGAGTGGCTTAAGAAGGTAACGGCTGCGATTTAATACAGGAGGAATAGAGATTTGGAAGCATCTTCCATATTTTCGGAGCATTTTGTAATGTAACTGTGTAAATAGAAAGAGACGTCGTTTCACGCTGTTTAGGCGAGGAATGCGTCTCTTTTTTATGGATAACAGACTTATTTTACATCCGGAAGGTCTACCAGAGTATAGTCGTGATGGATGGCAGGCAGAATTTTTGTAATCAGATCTTGTGTTTTTAGTTTAAGGCTGGAGGTGTTAATACAGGGGTGACAGCCGATAAAAGCATGATTTTCTATTACGTCCCGGTCAATGAGAAGGCGGATCTTATTTTCGGCATCATTCATAAGCCCCAGAACCGTAACCGAACCGGGAGTCAGATCCATCAGCTGTTCCATAAATTCCGGTTCTCCAAAGGACAGGCGGGCGCTTCCAATCTGCTTGGACAGGGCGGCTGTCTTAAACTTTTTCTCACCGGGAAGGAGAAGAAGATAAAAGGCAGTTTTCTGGGCATTGCGCAGAAACAGGTTTTTGCACATGGGGGTTCCCAGAATTTCATCCACCTGTCTGCAGGCTTCAATGGTGGGAAGGGCGTCGTGATCTACACGCTCGTAGGAAATATGCAGGGAATCCAGAAGGTCATAGGTTCTCAGTTCCTTGGGAAGGCGTCCGGAGGAATCGGCGGGGCGTCCGGCATAGATGGTGGGATCAATATGGTAAGATAACGGTGGTTGTAATTGGTTTGTCATAGGAATACCTCGTATTTTTGCAGTGTCTGTGCGGCAGAATTAAATGCAGTGAAGGAATAACCGTGCGGTTGGGGCAGCTGTCGGATATACAGCGGTTTTGTTACACATTATAAGGAATCTGTGATAAAATGTCGATAGCAGATAAGAAAGAATATAATAGATTTATGAAAAAGGAGAGTTTGTAAATATATGGAAAAGAGAGAGGCGAATGGACGAATTAAGAGAACAGATGCAGGAAAGAATAAAAAAGATGTAAGGCCAGATGGAAAAAAGAAGGATGCAGGAAGAGCCGGCGTACCGGAAAGAAAACAGAAAAGTCTCTGTCCTGTAAGCAAAAAATGTGGTGGCTGTCAGCTGCTTGATATGCCCTACAGCCAGCAGCTGACATTAAAGAAAAAGCAGCTGGAAGAGACATTAAAGGGAATCTGCAAGGTTCAGACTGTGATTGGAATGGAACAGCCATTTCATTACAGAAATAAGGTTCATGCGGTGTTTGACCGCGACCGCAGAGGAAATATTATTTCCGGGATTTATCAGGAAAATACCCATATCGTAGTGCCTGTGGAAAAATGCCTGATCGAGGATGAAAAGGCGGATGAAATTATCGGGACTATCCGGGGAATGCTTAAATCCTTTAAGATCCGGACCTATGATGAGGATACGGGATACGGCCTTCTGCGCCATGTGCTGATCCGGAAAGGATTTCAGTCAGGGGAGATCATGGTGGTACTGGTTACTGCATCACCGGTATTTCCTTCAAAGAACAATTTTATAAAGGCACTTCGGGAAAAGCATCCGGAGATCACAACCATTGTACAGAATATCAATGGCCGGGGAACCAGTATGGTATTGGGAGACCGGGAGCAGGTTCTTTATGGAAAGGGATATATCACGGACCAGCTCTGTGGCTGTACCTTCCGTATTTCTTCAAAATCCTTTTATCAGGTGAATCCGGTACAGACAGAGAAGCTCTATAATCTGGCCATTGAGTTGGCTGGGCTTACGGGAAAGGAAACAGTGCTGGATGCCTACTGCGGGATCGGTACCATTGGCATCATAGCCAGCCGCAAAGCCGGTCAGGTGATCGGAGTGGAGTTAAATCAGGATGCAGTCCGGGATGCTGTAAATAACGCAAAGCTTAACCAGATTTCCAATATCCGTTTTTACTGCAATGATGCCGGCCAGTTTATGGTAAATATGGCGGAGCGGGGAGACCGGGCCGATGTAGTCATCATGGATCCGCCCAGAAGCGGAAGCACAGAGGAATTTATGGACTCCATTAAGAAAATGGGGGCAGATAAGGTGGTGTATATTTCATGTAATCCTGAGACATTGGCAAGGGATTTGAGGTATATGAAGAAGCTTGGGTATCGCGTGGATGGAAATGCGGTTGGGGTGGATATGTTTGCGGAGACTTATCACGTGGAGACGGTAGTACTGCTTTCCCACAAAAAGCCAGACGGACATATCAACGTAAAAGTTGAGTTTGGCGAGGGTGAGGGAAAAGTTCCGCTTGATAATATCGCTAAAAGAGCCGAAGCGTACAAGCCCAAAGAAAAAGTGACCTACAAAATGATTAAGGAGTACATAGAAGCGAAATACGGCTTCAAGGTACATACCGCATATATCGCAGAGGTAAAGAGAGATTTAGGCTTGCCAATGTATGATGCTCCTAATGCGGTAGAAGAATTGAAACAGCCGAGGAAGCATCCGACAGCGGAGAAAGTGGAAGCGATAAAGGATGCATTGAAGCATTTTGATTTGATTTAAATAGATTTAGATAAGGAGGGGTTGAGGTGAAACTAAAGAAGATAGCAATTACAAATTATAGACAGTTTCAAAATGCAGTTATTAATTTTGATGATGAATTGACGATTTTAGCTGGTGCTAACAATAGTGGAAAAACGTCTATTATTGAATTGTTCAAAAGAATTTTTAAAGATAAGAATTTTTCAAAAGAGGATATTTCAGCAGAGTACTACTCAAAGTTACAGTATGACTTTATATCTTGTATAAATAAAATATATAATATTACCGATAAAGAGACAGAGTTTAGAGAAAATGTTAAGAAAGAGTTTTCTACAGAAAATAATAACAAATGGACAGCTATAAAAATCAAGATAGAAGTTCAATATGACAAGAATGAGAGTATTTCTTTGTTTTCAGACTACTTGATGGAATTAAGTGACACATGTACAAGCTTCTTCTTTTTATTTAATTATGAAGTTAATATAACTGAATTAAATAAACTCCTTAGTTTGAATGCTACAAATTTATTGGATAAAAAACACGAAATACAAAAACTGGAAGCAGGAAGAAAGACCAATAAAACTAGAATAAAGTTAACTGAATTACAAGCAGAATATGAAGAATTTTTAAAAGAAATATTTGATGGAGCATTAGAAAATAGAGTATATTTTGCTGACCAAAATTATGAGAATGCAGGGCAGATTAGTGTAAGAGAATTTCAATCACTTTTCAATTATAATTATTTAAATGCTACGCGTTTATTAAATGATGAAAAAACAGATAATTATTTTTCGATAAGTAAAGAACTACTTAGTCATTTTAAAAAAAGTAATGATTGGGAAGAATTTAAAAAGCAAATAATAAAAGATATTAAAGAAGGTCTAAAAGAACAAAAGCTCAACGAGAAAGTTAAAGAACATTCTTTAATAAAAGCACAAAACGCCTTGGATAGTATTGAAAAATGTTTTGAGTATAATAAAGGAGAATTTTCATTACAAACAGATATCTCTGATGAATTACTCTTAGGCTTTTTATCGTCTTCATTACAGACATTTTTTGAATTCGAAAATGGAACCAAACTTAAAGAGTTTTCTCAGGGATTAGGAATAAGTAATCTAATATTTATGTGCCTAAAGGTAGAAGCATTTGTCCAACAATATCAATCTGATGTAGTGGATATCTTTGTCATTGAAGAACCAGAAGCCCATATGCACCCACAAATGGAAAGAATGTTAATCAAATTTTTAAATGAAATATTGCTAAACGAGGATAATAACCGTGTGCAGGGAATTATTACGACACATTCTAGTGAGATAATTAAGTGTTCCGATTTAAAAAATATTAGAGTATTAAGAATTGATAAACTATTAAAAAGTGCTGTTTATGATATGAATTTATTTAAACAGAATTTGGAAACAGAAGAAGAAAGACAATTTTTCTCATTTTTATTCTCTATAAACTATTCAGATTTGATATTTGCGAATAAAGTCATTATGTATGAAGGAGATACTGAAAAATTATATATTGAAAAACTCTTAGCAGAAAAAGAATTTGAAGGATTGTCAAATCAATATGTTTCTTTTGTACAGGTGGGTGGTGCGTATACTCATTGGTACAGAAAGTTGGTGTATTTCCTGAAAATAAAGACGCTGATAATTACAGATATTGACTATTGCAAAAAATTAACATCAATCGATGAAATCAAAGATGATGATGGAATTACAAATGCAGGCTTAATTCAGTATTATAAGGACTACGTTACTGTTAACATAATAAAGAGAGATATTTTGCCATATTGTGAACATAAGTGTAGGAAACAATTAAAAGATTGCCTTTATGAAAAAACGGAAATGGAAAGGATATCTTTAATACAGTCAGATTTTCGGAAAAAGCCATGCCCTAAAATAAAAAAACCAGATTATTCTATTATGAAGAAAAAACCTACTGTAGTAGATATTGATTCGTGGATAAAAAATCCTGATTGTGAATTGATTAAAGTTGTATCACAAGGAGAAGCTGATGCGTATACTCGTACATTGGAAGAGGCGATGCTATGCAAACTCTTAGGAATTACAGTAGAGAGCAAAAAAAGTTCGGATTGGTGGGAAAAACAGATATCGATTAATAAAATTAAATTGGATATTCCAACTAGAAAAAAGAATATAACGGTAAGAGATATTTTAAATGAGAATAAAAATAACAAAACAGATTTCATGTATTCAATAATTTTATCGGAATTACATTTAAAAGCTTTACCGAATTATATACGGGAGGGATTAATTTGGCTGATGTAAAGAAATTGAATAATATGTTTTTAGTTAACGCACCGGCAGGTAGCGGAAAAACGACATACATTGAAAATACGATTATTAATCTACTTGCCCAATATCCTAATCGTAGAATACTAAGCATTACTTATACAAATAGAGCAAAGGAAGAATTAAATTCTAGAATTAATAGTAAAAATGTTACAGTAGATACAATTCATTCATTTCTTTCTGACTTTGTTGGTCTTTACTTTTCAAAACCAGAGGTGATTGATTTATACCTTCAAGTGTTTGAAAAGAAGATAAAGGCACTGATTGACAATGGAGAAGATGATTCCAAAAATGCAAGATATATTGATAAGTTTGGAAAACTGGATTTTGAAACTATTAAAAATAATCTACATAAAGTTTTTTACAATGAGCAATCCTATAGTAGCTATTATTATGGAGGGCTTTCTCATGATGATATGTTATTATTTTGTCGCAAGATGTTTGAAAAGTTTGAGATGTTAAAAAAACGTTTATCTAATAAATATAGGTATATTTTTATCGATGAGTACCAAGATACATCTGCGGATGTGTTATATATTTTTTATCAATCTGTGCTGAATACGAGCAGTACCTTATACTTGCTTGGAGACAAAATGCAAGAGATATACAATAATTACGACGGTTCTTTTAATACTATACTTAATAAGTTTAATCAAGATGATGACTTGCGTATTAATTATCGTTGTTCTTCAAATATTGTTGGAATTCTCAACAACTTGTATAATGATGAGAAATTTTTTCAGCAACCAAATAAATCTAGTGGAAAAGTCAATCCTACTATTGTGATAACAAATGATTTTTCGGAGTCTTTTATGGAGCAATTTAAAGATTATATGCAGTTATATCTGTTTAATCGTGAACGTTTTGAAAAGATTGGAGCAAGTGATTTATATAGTGCATTATCAGATATGAAAGCGTATAAATTTCCTTCTCAATATACGCCTGTCGATGTGTTGACAGATACGACAAATGATAATCCTGATAAATTATTTCGGATATTATTTTGTGTTTGTGATTTTATTAAAATGGTAAGTATGGCTGCCTACGGCAAAAGCATTCAATTTGCTAGAGAAAAAAAGCAAATATTTAACAGTGGATTTACTAATATTGAGTTTCATAATGATAAAATCATTTTCTATGATAAAGTTCAAAAATTAGAGGAAGCATATGATTTGTCGACGATGACCATACAAGGGTTTTGTGAATTTCTGACTGACAATGAATATTGTAATAAGGATATTTTTCTTCCGTTTATAGAAGATACGGAATATGAAAAAGTGTTGAAAGTGTCGTTGTCACAACTGCATGCATTATATGCATATTTAGGTGCTCCTAGCGTTTCTACACAGCATGGAGTAAAAGGTGAAGGACATAATAATGTTTGCTTTATTGCCGAAGATTCAACCCGAAATCCAATAGTTTATATGTATGAATTTTTTCAGTTGTTATGTGCTGAGGATATTAATTTAACGGATTTTCAGAATTTTTATTATGATTATGTATCCGAAATAAAATCAATTAATTTAACATATTTAAAACCAGCTAAAACGTATAAAGCTCATGAGGGAGAATATTTACAATATGCTCAGTATATAAAAAACAAGTATAAGGACAATAAATATTTTTTGTTTTGTCAACAAAAATATTATGATAAGTATTTGGGCAATCCTAATTCAACTAATGCAAAAGACTGCTTTAAATCAACAAAAATTCAAGGCATTTTATGGGCATATAAATTATTTTATGTAGGATGCTCTCGTGCAAAAGAAAATTTAGTTATTGTAATAGATGAGAACAAAATAGCTCCGTTTAGAAAAGAATTTATAAAAAGAATGACAGCAATAGGGTTTGATGTTAATGGAATATAAATTTGGAAAAGTGCTATTAACTTAACAGCAGCACAGGCAGCTATCGCAAATAGGTAGGAGTTCTCTTTCCTTTGAATTGCCGCTTAGTTTCGAGCAGGCAGTAGCCTATCGAAAGGCTAACGGACAGTATGTAAGGAAAAATCAGTGGAGAGATACCACTGTAAGGGTATATTCATAGACCTTGATTAGCAATTAAATACGATAAGCGTATTATTAGAAATAGTGGTACGCTTATTTTTTTGTCCCTTTTTGCAGATTTGTCTTTTCCCCTGCTTTCAAATATAATGAAGCTAAAGAAGTGGAGGTGTGCTTATGAGAGAGAAACTTAATCATCTGTATTTGGATAGCCACGAAAGAATACTCCTATTACATAGCCTTGTGGAGTTAAAGAACCAACTCATACAGCAAGGCAGATATACGGATTGTATTGACGAGCTTATTTTTAAGGTCATAAATGCACCGACCAAGAGAATGAAAATTGAATATGTCTAAGGCATTTTACAAAGCCGCTTATTCTTATTGATTTTAAGAGTAAGCGGCTTTTTTGCGTTCTCTGGTACTGTTTACATAGCCACCTTGACAAAGTGGCTAAATCTATGCGAAAGGAGGACGCATCTATGTCAAATTGCAAAGTGATTGCTCTGACTAACCAACAAAAAGCTCCGTGACTTTATATTGGAGCAGTGTGAAATTGATGCTGTCATCTCTCTTCCGTTAAACACTTTCTTCACAACTAACAAAAAAACTTACATTCTTGCTCTGACAAAAAAAGTGATTTATACACCATCAGTCAGAAAGAACTGTTAAACATTCAATAAGGAGTGCATGGATATTTTTAAATGGTATAGATGAATTCAGAAACCTGACGGTTGATAATATCTTCTAAGGTAATACTGTCGAAATATTTTGTGACAACATCGTACAGGCCTTCATAAATTGGTAAAGTAATACAGTCTTCACATTTTTTACACAGGTTTGGGGTGTTGTCCATACAGCTTACAGGAACAAGACTTCCCTCAGCGCTTTCTAAGATTTCACGGACTGTGATTTCGGAAGGCGCTTTTGCCAGCCTGTAACCGCCCATATGTCCCTTTGTTGCGCTAAGTAAATTACCTCTGTTCAGGAACGGGATAATCTGCTCCAGATATTTCTTTGAAATATCCTGTCTTTTTGAAATGTCTTTTAATGCGATAAATCCCTGATCATAATGCTGCGCCAGATCTATCATCATGCGCAGGGCATAGCGTCCTCTGGTTGATATTTTCATAGGATCACCTCCTCGCTGCCTATTATACTACAGAAAAGATAGGCTTTCAACGCTTAAAAATAGATTGACAAATGGAATTTGTGGCACTATACTTACATAAACATATATAACCTATATAAATAATAGGTAATAAAAGAATGGAGGAAAAAATCATGGCAGATATCAGGAAAAGCTCATTAGAATTAATTGGAGGAACACCGCTTCTGGAGGCGGGAAGATACAGTAAAAAAGCAGGGGTAAATAAGGCGGTTATTTTGGCAAAGCTGGAGTATTTGAACCCGGCAGGATCTGTCAAAGACAGAATTGCGCTTGCTATGATCGAAGATGCAGAGAAACGCGGCATTTTAAAGCCTGGAGCGACGATTATTGAACCGACCAGCGGGAATACTGGAATCGGGCTTGCGGCTGTGGCTGCGGCAAAAGGATATAGGGCTATTCTTACACTGCCAGATACCATGAGCATTGAGCGCCGGAATCTCCTGAAGGCTTATGGAGCCGAGCTGGTACTGACGGAAGGTTCCAAGGGGATGAAGGGAGCCATTGCGAAAGCAGAGGAATTAAACAGGGAAATTGAGGGCTCGGTTATTCTGGGGCAGTTCATTAATCCCGCAAATCCAAAGATACATAAAGAGACGACAGGGCCGGAGATCTGGAAACAGACAGATGGAAAGGTGGATATCTTCGTTGCCGGCGTCGGAACAGGAGGAACCATTACTGGTGTGGGAGAATACTTAAAGGAACAGAATTCGGATATCCAGATTGTAGCAGTGGAACCGGCAGGAAGTCCGGTTCTTTCCAAGGGAACCCCGGGAGCCCATAAGATTCAGGGAATCGGAGCCGGATTTGTGCCCCAGACACTTAATACAGAGATTTATGATGAGGTCATTACGATTGAGAATGAAGACGCATTTAAAGAAGGGAGAGCTTTTGCAACATCAGAAGGCATCCTGGTCGGCATTTCTTCCGGAGCAGCATTAAAGGCTGCAGTTATCCTTGCGGGCAGACCAGAGAATGTAGGTAAAGTGATTGTTGCATTGCTTCCCGACTCTGGAGACCGGTATTTGTCAACAGCCTTGTTCAGCACAAATTAAAACTGCAGGTGATACAATGACATTAACACAGTTACAATATGTAGTGGCAATTGCGGAAACAAAGTCCATGAATAAAGCGGCGGCCGCTTTATTTGTATCACAGCCTGCATTGTCAGGTGCAATTAAGGATTTAGAAGAGGAGCTTCAAACGGAACTGTTTATCAGAACCAATAAGGGAATCGTGATCACAACAGAAGGCCAGGAATTTTTAAGCTACGCAAGGCAGATGGTTGAGCTTGGAAATCTGGTGGAAGAGCGGTTTGTGAATAAAACAATAGCAAAAAAGAAGTTTAGTGTGTCCATGCAGCATTATTCTTTTGCAGTGGAGGCATTTATTAAACTGGCAAAAAAATTCTCTATTGGGGAGTATGAACTGGCGGTTCATGAAACAAAGACCCACGAAGTGATTGATAATGTAAAGGATTATAGAAGTGAACTTGGTGTGCTCTACTTAAATTCCTTTAATGAAAAAGCAATGACCAGAATACTGGAGGATAATGATCTGGAATTCATGCCTTTATATGACTGTGGCATATCTGTTTACCTTAGTAAGAACCACCCCCTCGCAGAGAAGACGAAGATTACAATGGACGAGCTGTCCGAGTATCCATGCCTGTCTTTTGAGCAGGGGGAAAGGAATTCCTTTTACTTTGCAGAAGAGGTATTCAGTACCCATGCATACAAACAGATCATCAAAGCAGATGACAGAGCGACGATGCTGAATCTTATGACAGGATTAAATGGTTATACTCTGTGCAGCGGGATCATATGTCAGGATCTGAATGGGGATTTCTACGTGTCGGTTCCTCTTGATACAACAGATACCATGACAATCGGTTATATCAAGCGGAAAAATATACCCCTCAGCCTTCTGGGCAGAAAGTATATTGATATTCTTAAATCCTATAAATGAGTTCGGTATTTCAGCGGGTTATTCATTGTTATAATGGAAACTTATAGCCAGTTCTAACTTCTATGTATTTTACAGGAAATGAGAAGCCGGTTATAATAGGCCCATAAAACCTAGTTAACATATAGGAAACAGAGGCGAATCGGAGGAGAATGATATGAGCAAATACAGATTTGAGACGCTGCAGTTACACGTAGGACAGGAACATCCAGATCCGGCAACTGATTCAAGAGCGGTACCGATTTATCAGACAACATCTTATGTTTTCCGAAACTCTCAGCATGCGGCAGACCGATTTGGCCTTGCAGATGCCGGTAACATCTATGGAAGACTTACGAATTCCACACAGGATGTGTTTGAGAAGAGAATAGCGGCGCTTGAGGGCGGCTCCGCTGCCCTGGCATTAGCAAGTGGAGCGGCGGCTATTACTTATACCATTGAGGCTCTGGCGGCAAACGGTGGGCATATTGTCGCACAGAAGACGATTTATGGGGGGAGCTATAATCTGCTTGCCCATACCCTTACCCAGTATGGAATTACCACAACTTTTGTGGATGCCCATAATCTTGAGGAAGTAAAGGCAGCGATCCAGGATGATACCAGGGCTGTCTATCTTGAAACTTTAGGAAATCCGAATGCAGATATTCCGGATATTGACGCCATTGCAGAACTTGCACATGCAGCAGGAATTCCTGTCGTAATAGATAATACATTTGGCACACCTTATCTCTTCAGGCCCTTTGAGCATGGCGCCGATATCGTCGTTCATTCGGCAACTAAGTTTATTGGCGGACACGGAACTACACTTGGTGGAATTATTGTTGAGTCCGGAAGATTCGACTGGAAGACAAGCGGAAAGTACGGCAATATCGCTGATCCAAATCCAAGCTACCATGGAGTAAGCTTCTATGATGCGGCAGGCCCCGCAGCATTTGTAACTTACATCCGGGCCATTCTTCTCCGTGATACGGGGGCAGCCATTTCACCCTTTAACGCATTTCTTTTGCTTCAGGGGACAGAGACTTTATCCCTTCGTCTGGACAGACATGCAGAGAACACCAGAAAGGTTGTAGAGTTCCTAAGGAACCATCCAAAGGTTGCCCGGGTGAATCATCCGTCTCTGGAGGAACATCCGGATCATGAGCTCTATGAAAAGTATTTCCCCAATGGCGGAGCGAGCATCTTTACGTTTGAGATCAGGGGTGGAAAAGAAGAGGCATGGAAGTTTATTGATAACCTTGAGATTTTCTCACTCCTTGCAAATGTAGCGGATGTGAAAAGCCTTGTCATTCATCCGGCCAGCACAACCCATAGTCAGCTTACAGATGAAGAACTTGCAGATCAGGGCATCAAACAGAGTACGATCAGACTCTCGATTGGAACAGAACATATTGACGATATTATCGCTGATCTTGAAAAGGGATTTGCCGCGATATAAAGGAATGAAGGCAGCTGGCTCAATTACCCAGGGAATTTCCTTATTAAAACAGGAAATTCCCTTTTTGATGTCATCAACGATCCGTGAAATCTTTCGTAAGCAGCCAGTTTGATTTTTATAAAATAAGATCAGTGTGTAGCGCCCTCGGCAGCCTTTATATCAGATTCATGTTCGCCGATAGCTCTGATTGCGGCTTCGATCCCGGCAGCAATATCTTCGATGCTCATGGAAGGGGCGGGAGCCGGACGGTTGACGGTCTGGCTGTGGATAAAGGGAACGTGCATAAAACCGCCTCTTACTCCGGGGTATTTCCGTTCCAGAGTATAAAGGACGCCATACATCAGATGATTGCATACAAAGGTTCCGGCAGTATTCGATACGCTGGCGGGAAGTCCTGCCTGACGGATAGACTGCACCATAGCTTTGATGGGCAGGGTAGAGAAGTAAGCCGGAGCTCCGTCCTTAAAGATGGGGAGATCGATGGGCTGATTACCTTCATTATCTTTAATACGGGCGTCATCCAGATTGATCGCCACCCGTTCGGGCGTCAGTCCATAGCGTCCGCCGGCCTGTCCGATACACAGGACGGCGTCTGGCATTTCCTGTTCTATGGCCTTTGCCACTGTTTGAATGGATGTTCCGAATACAGTGGGAACCTCCAGCTTAACGATAGAAACAGAGCCGATCTGGTTCTGTACTTTTTTTACGGCTTCCAGAGCCGGGTTAACCGGTTCGCCTCCAAAGGGATCAAATGCTGTAAGTAAAAGCTTCATAATAAAATATCCTTTCCGCAGATGGTGTGAAAACAGCTTCAAATGTATCAGAATGCCAGAAAATACATCAGTACAATATGGATGGCCAGCATGAAAAGAGCCATGGGGAGCTGGGATAAGATTACGGTGTATTTGTTTTTCGTTTCCAGTACTGCCGCTGGGAGAATGTTAAAATTAGCAGCCATGGGCGTCATCAGAGTACCGCAGTAGCCAGCTGTCAGTCCAAGGGCGCCTACAACCGCCGGATCGGCTCCCTGTGCGATCAGGAAAGGTATACCGATCCCGACGGTAATTACTGAAAAGGCAGCAAAACCATTTCCCATGATCATGGTAAAAACCGCCATGGCAATACAATAGACTGCGGTAGCTGCAAACAGATTTCCGGAAGGAATCACAGCGCTTACGCCTGCGGCAATTACATCGCCGACTCCCGCAGCGGTAAACACGGCTCCAAGAGCGGCCAGAACCTGCGGGAGAATACCGGTGACGCCGACATTGTCTGTAAGACGAGTACAGTCCTTTGCCGCATATACAGGTTTTGGGCGAAAGAGCAGGAAAGCCGCAATAAGTGCAATTACTCCTGATACGCCGATGGCGTTATTGGCTCCCAAAGATTTAAAAAAGGTAGCGACCAGTACGGCGCTGAAGGCCAGAAGAAGAGGCGGAATAAATACAGAATATCCTAACCGGTCTGCCGCTGCACGTGTTTTGGCTGCCGCGGGAACGTCGCTGCTGCTGGGGGCAACCCTTTTAAATGCAGTGAGGATCGCCATAAGGACGACACATAGTCCGGTGATCCATCTGGGGAAATAGGGACCCGCAATAAATGTAGCGGCCAGAATAAACCAGAAGGCCGCGGTTGTAATCCGTTTTTCACAGGTCGGATCCTTTAAAGCCTTAAAGCCTGTGCCAATAAAAATAAGGCCTATAATACAGTAAAAGAATTCAGCAACTGCAGTACTGAGAGTCCAGGTCATATTAGTTTGCCTCCTTTTTTCTGCGTTTATCTCCGAATCTGCGTTTCAAAATCCGGTCAAAAGCAGGGCATAGACCACGCCTGCCACCAGAGAAAGTACGGCGATGGGGATTGACTGTCCGGCAATCTGAAGGGCGTCTACGGGATAGCCCTGTTCACTTAGGGTGGACACAATCAGAAGTGTGCCGGAAGAACCCATAAAGCAGTTCTGAGCAAAAAAGTTACCGTAATTTTCGCTTCCTGAGCACATACCCTTAATTTGATCTTCAGTCTTTTCGTCCAGTTTGTCATACTGGACAACAGCGGCTGCCTGAGCCATAGGATTGATCAGAGGACGGATAAACTGGACATGGCCTCCGATGCGAAGAGAAAATGCCGATGCAACCGTACGAATAGCCTGCCAGATCGCAATCAGACGGCCGGTTGTAACATTTTTCAACGATTTGATAAAATCGACAGCCTTATCCTTTAAGCCATTGCACTCGCACAGTCCGATAACGGGCAGGGTCAGGATAAAAAGAGTAGCTGTCCGGTTAGTGATAAAGGCGGTTCCAAGAGTATCCAGAATCTCCAGCGGACTCATGCCTGCCACCAGACCGGTAGCAAGACCTGCTGTTACCACCATGGCTAGAGTGTCCAGCTTAAGTATAAATCCTGCAATTACGATGAGGACGCCGATCAGTTTCACAATTTCCATACAAATCTCCCTCCTTAATAAATGCGCTGTAAAAGCGCTTTTTATTTTTGACATCCGGATGTGTCGATAAAATTGTCGGAGAGGAACAACAGGAAAATATTCTGTATTCTTCAGCGGATCAGACTACACACATAATAAAAAAATATGGTATTATTAAAACAGAGAGAAACACAGTACAAAAGTTGATTTCAAGGAAGGGAACAACAGAATGGATTGCATAGGAGAAAGAATTTTGAATGCATTTTGCGGCGCAGTCGCCGTTTATGATGAAGAATGTAAAACGTTTTGTTTTCAATATTGTCCGGAAAAAGTAGTGCAGCTCTTAGGGTATGATATGCCGTATTTTGATCTGCATTTCAGTAAAGATGCCCTGGGGCTTTTGTGTGACGAGGACAGAATGGAAGTGGAGCATGCAATTATGTCCGCAAAGTCCAGGCATATAGGAATCAAAGTTTACTCTCCGGTCAAAGAGAAAACAAGCTGTTTAAAGTGGTATAAAATAGAGGGATGGGAGGATGGAACAACATACTGTCTCCTTTTTGGGGGAATGTCCCAGGAAACCCAGCTGTTCCAGAGCATAGCCAGTGAAAATGCAGACAATATTTATGTGATTGATAAAGAAAATTATGATCTTCTTTATGTAAATGGTTTTAAACGTGCATTCTGGAATGAGGAAGGGCAGAATACACCTAAATGTTATGAGCATATTTATAATAAAAAAGAGCCCTGTTTCCATTGTATGATGAAGATGGGCGGGTCAGAGGAAATGCCCTGTGAGACGAGCTATGAAGAGGGAGGGCGCTGCTATGCTACACATTTTAAAGAAACAGAGTGGAACGGGACGCCTGCATATATAAAATATGTGAGGGATATTACCGAAGAAGCAACGGTGAAAAGAGAAAAGGAGCGTCTGGAAAAATATTTCGAGACAGTTTTGAAGTACCTTCCGGGCGGAGTTGCTGTTGTTCACCATGGACTGAATGGGAGATTGACTCCGGAGTATTTGTCCGATGGATTTGCCGAGATGGTTGATATGTCTATGGAAGAAGCCTGGGATATGTATAAGACAAACGCGCTTTCAGGTGTCCATCCGGATGATCAGGAATATGTAAAACAGACATTAGACCGCTGTATTCGTGAAAACTGCGACAGAGAAGCCCTTCAATACCGGCTGAAGAAGGGGAGCGGCGGTTATATCTGGGTCAATACAAAATTTTCCGTTATTCAGTGTGAAGCTGGGGACGCCATGGTTTATGCGGATTATCATGACATTACAGAAGAGAGAAAAATGCAGGAGAGATTAAGGCTTCAGTACAGGGAGCAGATTTTCCAGCATTATTTGATAACAGATCCCAACACACTGATTTTAGGGCATTGTAATATCACAAAAAATAAGATTATTGAGATTGAAGACCGTACCAATTCCGGACTTCTTGAACGGTTTGGTGATAAACGGGAGGATTTTTTTACAGGAATTGGAATTCTGGTAGCGTCAGAAGCGGAGCGGAGCCTGTTTTATGAAAAATATTTAAATGAACCGTCTATCAGGGCTTTTGAAAATGGGATAAAGGAAGTTCTGATGCCATGTTTTGTGAAGCTTCCGAATTATCCGCAGGGAAGATATGTACAGTTTAAGGTGAATCTTGTGGAAACCCCGGATACGGGAGATATAACGGGTATTTTAACGGTTACAGATATTACGGAAAAGACAATACAGGACAGGATCATCCGAATGCTGTCATCTTTAAATTATGACCTGGTTGCAGACGTGGATTTGATAAATGATCAGTATAAAGTCGTAAGCGGTGGGGACCATAATATAACAGAAGCTCAGGGAAGCCTGATGGAACGGGTGAGACGTGTGGTTGAGGAGCTTGTGGTGGACTCGGAGAAAGCATATGTAAGGGATATGCTGGATCCGGGGAAGATGGTCAGCCGGCTGAAGGACGGAGAATTCTATTCGTTCCGGTATTCTGTAAATAATGGAAGCAATGAAATCCAGACTAAAAATATGATTATTTCCGCCATTGATTTGAGTCTTGGCAGAATCTGCCTGGTGCGGACAGACGTAACCGATATGCTTGCCGCGGAAAGAAAAGTGAAGTATGATCTGGAAAAGGCATTATCAGAGGCAGAAAAGGCAAGCAGGGTTAAGAGTGATTTTCTGTCTTACATGAGCCATGATATCCGTACCCCTATGAATGCTATTGTGGGAATGACAACCCTTGCGCAGGCCAATCTTTCGAATTCACGGAAGGTGGAGGATTACCTGAAAAAGATTTCTGTATCTTCTCAGCATCTGCTGAGTTTGATTAACGATATTCTGGATATGAGCCAGATTGAGCAGTCCAAATTACATATGAATGTGCAGGTTATTCATATTGATGAACTTCTGAATCAGATTTCCTCTATTATGGCTTCCCCATCAAAGGACGCGGGACTGAAATTTATGGTTGAGCGGGGAGAGATACAGCATCTGTATTTTCAGGGGGATGCCTTACGGATAAAACAGATTTTAATCAACATACTCAGCAATGCATTTAAATTCACCATGGAAGGCGGAAACGTTCGGTTCAGGACGGAGGAAATACCGTCATCTGAAAGCGGAAGAGTAAGGTATCGTTTTATCATCAGCGACACGGGAATCGGTATGACACAGGAGTTTATCAGCCATTTATTTGAGCCCTTCTGCCGCAGTGAACGGGTGAACAGGGTAGAGGGAACCGGTCTGGGACTGAGTATTACAAAGGGGCTTGTAGATCTTATGGGGGGTAAAATCCGGGTAGAAAGCCAGCTTCATCAGGGAACGATGTTTGAGATTGAACTGGAATTTGCTGTGGCAGACGGAAAGCAGAAGCGTTCCCCAAATGCGGATGAATGCATACCGGAGGAATCGCTGGAAGGAAGACATTTTCTTCTGGTAGAAGACAATGCGATCAATTCAGAAATTCTGGCAGAACTTCTTCAGATGTGGGGAGCAACCTGTGTTTTGAGGGAGAATGGGCTGCAGGCAGTAGAGGAGTTTGAAAGCAGTGTTCCGGGAACATACGATGCGATTTTAATGGATATACAGATGCCTGTTATGAATGGCTATGAGGCAACGCGCAAAATCCGCAGTTCGTCCCATCCGGAGGCGAAGACAATGGTGATATTGGCTATGACTGCAAATGCATTTGCAGAAGATGTGCAGAAATCCATAAGTGCCGGAATGAATGGCCATGTGGCTAAACCCGTAGATATGAAAATACTGTACAATACCTTAATGGCGTTGTTAGATGATTAAACAGTGACAGGGAGAAAGAGATATGTACATTGCAGACCTTCACATTCATTCCAGATATTCCAGAGCCACCAGCCGTGAGCTGACACCGGAGCAGTTGGATCTGGAGGCGGGAAAAAAGGGAATACATCTTTTAGGAACTGGGGATTTTACCCATCCGGCCTGGCGTGAAGAGCTGTATGAGAAGCTGGTCAGGGCAGAGGACGGACTGTACCGCTTGAAGGACGAATACAGGTCAGAGAATGGACGGCGGTCAGAGACAGCTACGCCACGTTTTGTTGTTTCCGGAGAGATCAGCTCCATTTACAAACAGGACGGAAAGGTGCGAAAGGTTCACAGTCTGATTCTTCTGCCTGATTTGGAGGATGCCCAGAGGCTGTCGGCGAAACTGGAAATGATTGGAAATATACATTCAGACGGCCGTCCCATTCTTGGACTTTCCTGCCATGATCTTCTGGAAGTCATGCTGGAGATCTGTCCAGGGGGAATGCTGATACCAGCCCATATCTGGACGCCTCATTTTTCCATGTTTGGTGCATGCTCTGGTTTTGACCGGGTGGAGGACTGTTTTGGGGAGCTGACGCCCTATATCCATGCAGTGGAAACAGGGCTTTCCTCCGATCCGCCGATGAACTGGCGGCTTTCTGCCCTGGACCGGTTCCAGCTCATTTCCAATTCAGATGCCCATTCCCCTGCCAAGCTGGGAAGAGAGGCAAATCTTTTGAACTGTGAAATGTCCTATGCGGGGCTGAAAAATGCCATTGAAACAGGAGAGGGATTGGAAGGCACGATTGAGTTTTTCCCGGAGGAGGGGAAATACCATTTCGACGGACACCGGAAATGCCACATCTGTCTGAGTCCGGCGGAGGCGAAACGGTATGGCGGGATCTGCCCGGTATGTAAAAAGAAGCTTACTATGGGCGTTTCTCATCGGATCGATCAGCTGGCAGACCGGCCCGAAGGCTTTATACCAGAGGGAAGAAAAACGTTTGAAAGCTTGGTTCCTCTTTTGGAGGTCATTGCTGCGTCTACCGGACGGTCTGCAGCGTCAAAGAAGGTTCAGGAAGAATACTGTAAAATGGTGGATGAGCTGGGAACGGAATTTGATATTTTAAGAACGATTCCGATTGAAGAAATCAGAAGCCATTCTGGTCATCTGATTTCTGAGGGGATCCGCCGTCTGCGGGAAGGCCGGGTAAAACGTCTTCCGGGCTTTGACGGAGAATATGGTATCATCCGGCTTTTTGAACCGGATGAAATTGCAAATCCGGACGGATAGATGAGTTTCAGGATATCAGCCCCATTCAGTACCGTCTGATCCGTGAATGGAACCGTGATGGAAAGGAACTGTTTGTGATCGGTGATCCGGCAGATGAACCTGTTTGATTTTATATAGAAACCCAGAGAGGGCTGGTATTGACATTTTTCCCTCTGGATGCTATAAATAAAACCATACTAAGTTACTATGAATAGTGTGCAAACGTAACACCCAGGAGGACATTATGGAAAAATATAGGAAAATTGCAGGAAAATGTCTTGCAGCAGTTCTCTCTGCTGCCATGGCGCTGTCCTTGGCAGCATGTGCAGGAGGTACCGGAAGCAGTGAAAGCCAGAGCCAATCTGCCAAACAGGAGGCAGCTGCAGAAAAGCCTGCTCAGGCCACAGGGGAAAAGATTGTAAATGTGGGAGTAACAGGAACAGTAAATACCCTGAATCCCCTCCTGATGGACGGCGTGGAGATCAATAAATATGCCACCGGACTGATGTTTCTTCCGCTGATGGAGCTGGACACTAATATGGAGTTTGAGCCCATGCTGGCAGACTCCATTACCGCAGAGGACGAGAAACATTTTCTGGTACACATTGACGATGAGGCGGTCTGGTCTGACGGCCAGCCGGTAACAGCTGATGACGTAGTATACACAGCTCTGCGCCTGTGCAGTCCGGCCATTGCCAACACAGCCATGATGTATTATGTCTTTGAAGGTGTTGGTGATGACGGTTTTGTGGAAATGGGAGCAGACCATATTGAGGGAATCACAAAGGTGGATGATAAGACGGTGCGCTTCGCCACAAAGGAGCCCATGTCCTTAGTTACCTTTCAGAATTCCTATGCCCGGTATCTGATGCCTCTTCCAAAGCATGTGATCGGAGAGATCCCTGAGGCAGAGCTGGCCTCCCACGAGTGGTTTGCAAAGCCGGATGTAGTAAGTGGCCCTTACCGTGTCACCGCCTTTGACAAGGATCACTATGTATCCTATGAGGCGAATGAGAAATACTGGAAGGGAGCGCCTAAAATTCCGAAGCTGAATATCCGTATTGTAGAGGGAAGCCAGCTTTATGCGGGACTTCAGTCCGGGGAAATCGATATCACACAGAACACCATGAGCGCCATTCCGCTGGAGGATTATGAGAGCCTTCAGGCGCTGGAAACAGTGGAGACAAGCTTCGGTGACGCTATTACCAACCAGTCTGTATTTATCAATACAAAAAATGTGCCGGATCAGAAGTTCCGCCAGGCTCTTTTATATGCCATTGACAGAAATCAGATTTTAGAGCAGCTGTTAAAGGGCAATGGAGAAGTGGTAGACGGCTTCCTTTCCACCGCAGGCCCTTACTACGATCCGTCCATTGAGCCTGTTTCTTACGATCCTGCAAAGGCAAAGGAACTTCTGGCAGAAAGTAACTGGATGCCTTCTTCTCCCCTGCGTTTCTATATTGATTCCGGAGACAGTACCTTTGTAAATGCTGCCTCTGTAATCGCAGCCCAGTGGGCGGCTGTGGGAATCCAGACGGAGATCCGTACCATGGATATCAATACGCTTATGAGTACTGCAGGAAGCGGAGACTTTGACATTATGGCGGTGCAGTACACCTATCCGCCTGTAGATCCTTATGTAGATATTGCATGGCTTTTAGGCGGCGAGGGAAGCTGGACCGGTTACAGCCATGCTGAGGCAGAGGAGGCTCTTTCAAAAATCGCTGTATTAAGCGATAAGGAAGAATTAAAAGAGCAGTACGGTATCATTGACCGCCGGATGCAGGAGGATGTGCCCATGTTTTCCGCGTATGTGATCCGCACCATGGCAGCGAAAAATAAACGCCTGACCGGAGTAAACCCCTCGGTATACGGCTTCTTTAATCATGTGGAAGAATGGGATATCACAGGCTGAGTGTGATCCCGTCTGCCGTACGTGACCATACATTGTTACTCGTTCCCCGGCAAAGCTTTTTGCCGGGGAATGTCGGTTCATTACAAAATCTGAAAAAGGAGTTAGGAATGTCACATATTTTGGAAGTCCGCGGCCTGCAGGTTGCATTTGCAGGGGAACGCGGAAATACCATTGGCACAGACCGGATTGATTTTTTTGTGGATCAGGGAGAGACGGTCTGTTTGGTAGGGGAGTCCGGCTGCGGAAAAAGTATTACATCTCTGGCTGTTATGGGGCTTTTGGGCCGGGGCGGCCGTGTGTCACAGGGAGAAATCCTTTTTAATGGAAGAAATCTTTTGAAAATGGATCGGAAGGAGCTGGATCAGGTCAGGGGAAAAGAGCTGTCCATGATCTTTCAGGATCCATTAAGTTCCTTAAACCCGGTTCTGACCATTGGAAAACAGCTGGAAGAGGGCTTAAAGGCCCACACAGAGCTGGGAAAAGAGGAGCGCAGGAAACGGGCCCTTGATCTGTTGGGCAGAGCAGGAATCCGGGAAGCAGAGGCTGTGATGAAGAAATATCCCCACCAGCTTTCCGGAGGAATGCGTCAGCGTGTGATGATCGCTATGGCTTTATCCTGCCAGCCTTCTCTGCTTATTGCAGACGAACCCACAACGGCTCTGGACGTGACCATCCAGGCCCAGATCATGAATCTGCTGCGTTCCCTGAAAAGGGAGCTTCGTATGTCGTTGCTTTTGATTACCCACGATATGGGACTGGTGGCTCAGATGGCAGACCGGGTTATGGTGATGTATGCGGGGCAGATCATAGAAGAAGGGACGGTATTTGAGATTTTTGACCATCCGTCCCATCCCTATACAAAGGCGCTGCTGGCTGCAGTTCCGTCCATGGAGCAGAATCCGGAGAAAATGCTTCAGGCCATAGAGGGGACGGTTCCTGAAAATTACGGGCAGATGACCGGCTGCCGTTTCAGAGACCGGTGTCCTTACCGGAAGCAGGGCTGCGAAGCGCCCCAGGAGCTGGAAGAAATAAAGGCAGAGGAAACACAGAAGGCACAGGAGCTTCACCGGGTGCGGTGCTGGCGGGCAAAGGAGGCAGAGCAAAGTGGCAGAACCTTATAAGAATACAGAGCCCCTGCTTAAGGTGGAGCATCTGAAAAAATATTATCCCCAGAACCGGCCCATTTTCGGCCGTCCCACCTCATGGATCCGGGCGGCAGATGATGTTTCTCTGGAGCTTTATCCGGGGGAAACACTGGGGCTGGTGGGAGAATCCGGCTGCGGAAAATCTACTCTGGGCCGTATGATCGCCGGGCTGGAAGCCCCGGACTCCGGGTGCATCTGGTATAAAGGACAGGAACTGACTGCAAAGGGAGGCAGAGGCTATAGCGCAGTGCGCACAGAGATCCAGATGGTATTTCAGGATTCCTATTCCTCTTTAAATCCCAGAAAACAGATCTTTCAGATCCTTTCAGAACCCATGCTTTACCACAGCCTGGCGGATAAGCATACGGTTCATAAGAAGGCAGAGCATCTGATGGAGCTGGTTGGGCTTCCTCTCAGCGCTCTGGACCGTTACCCTTATGAGTTTTCAGGCGGGCAGCGGCAGAGAATCGGCATTGCAAAGGCGCTGTCACTGGAGCCGAAGCTTTTGATCTGCGATGAGCCGGTAAGCGCTCTGGACGTATCCATTCAGGCCCAGATCCTGAATCTGCTTAAAAGCCTTCAAAAGGAGTTAGACCTGACCTGTATTTTTATCGGACATGGATTAGGGGCTGTAAATTATGTAAGCCGGCGTATTGCGGTGATGTATCTGGGGAAACTGGTAGAGACGGGGGAGAGCAGTGAGCTGTTTGAGCATCCGGTCCATCCCTATACCAGAACCCTTCTTGGGGCAGTGCCCATCCCGGATCCCAGAAAAAGGGAGGAAAACTGGGGCGAAACCAGTGAAGGAACAGCGTATGAGCCGTCCATCACAGGGGCAGAGGATAAGGGCTGTCCCTTTAAAGACCGCTGCTTCAGGAAAAGGCCGGAATGCAGCAGCGCAGAGGTACCGCTTCGTCCCGTCCGTCCGGGCAGCACCCATCTGGCGGCTTGTAGTCCTGCTGTTTTGGAGGTAAAAAGAAACGAATGAAAAAATATATTATAAAACGGCTTCTCATTGCTATTCCTACCCTCATCGGGATCACGCTGATTGATTATGCGATCATGTGCTTTGCAGGAAGTCCTCTGGAAATGCTTCAGGGCGCTCGTATTTCTCAGGAGGCAGTAGCTGCAAAGGAAGCGGCTCTGGGGCTTGATAAGCCCTTCTATGTTCAGTATTTTATATGGCTGGGACAGGTTCTTAAGGGAAATCTGGGTGTTTCCATCAAGACCTACCAGCCCGTAAGCCAGATGATCATGGAACGTCTGGGGCCCACCCTGTTACTGATGGGAGTTTCACTGGCAGTGAGCCTTCTTATCAGTATCCCTGCGGGAATATACAGCGCAGTGCGCCAGTATTCCAAAGGAGATTATGCGGTGGTAACAGCGTCCTTTTTAAGCAGCAGCATCCCGGGATTTTTTCTCTCCCTTCTTCTGGTTTACATTTTTAATATTAAGCTTAAACTCCTTCCGTCCAGCGGGATGATTACTCTGGGAGGCTCCGGAGGGATTGGAGATCTGGCAGCCCACATGGTGATGCCTGTGACCGTTTTAGCCCTTTCCATGGCGGGAACAAATATCCGCTATATCCGCAGCTCCATGCTGGAGATCCTTCAAAAGGATTATCTGAGGACAGCCAGGGCAAAGGGCATAGGGGAACGGCTGGTAATAGGCCGCCACGCCCTGCGGAACGGCCTTGTGCCGGTGGTGACAGTGATCGGGATGCAGATTCCCCTTCTGTTTGGAGGCGCTGTGATCGTGGAGCAGCTGTTTTCCTGGCCCGGACTTGGACTTATGACCATGAGCGCTATTTTATCCAGAGATTATCCTGTGATTATGGGCGTCTGCCTCTTAGCCGCTGTGGTGGTTTTGGCAGCGAATCTGGTTACAGATATCCTCTATGCTGTGGTTGACCCTTCCATTCAGTACGATTAGCAAAGGAAAATGAAATGAAAAAGCAAATGAAAAATCATGAGACCTATGCGGGGGCGGTATGGCGCAGATTCTGCCGCCACCGTCTGGCTTTGGCAAGTCTGGCTGTGCTGGTTCTGATCTGCGGCAGCGCCGTCCTTGCGCCTGTGATCGCTCCCTATGATCCGGAGGCAATCGTGGGACCCTTCGGAGCACCTCCCGGAGATGAATTTCTGCTGGGGACGGATCAGATTGGCCGCGATATGCTGAGCCGCCTTCTATATGCAGCCCGAACCTCCCTTTTTGCAGGCGTACTGGCTACTCTGATCGCTACTGCTCTGGGCGTGTTTCTGGGCCTTCTGGCTGGATATTTCGGGGGCTTGGCGGATATCCTGATCATGCGTTTTACGGATATGGTTATGTCATTTCCCTATATTCTTCTGGTTTTAGTGGCAGCCGCTATTTTCAAGCCCGGTTTGTGGAGCATTATCCTGATACTGGGGTTTGTAGACTGGCCGGGAATTGCCAGACTGGTGCGGGGAAACGTGCTCAGCTTAAGAGAGACGAATTTTGTAAAGAGCAGTGAGGCGGCAGGCATGCCTGCTTTCCACATCCTGTTTTCAGAAATCCTTCCCAATACCATGGCTCCTGTGCTGGTTTATGCCACCTCTGTTATGGCCCTCACCATGCTGGATGAGGCTGCTTTAAGCTTTCTTGGCATGGGGGTGCAGCCTCCGGCCGCCAGTCTGGGAAATATGTTAAACAGCGCGCAGTCGGTTACCGTTCTTACAAAACAGCCCTGGCTCTGGATTCCTCCGGGACTTGTGATAATTATCGTGGTTACAGCGGTAAATTTTGTGGGAGACGCCCTCAGAGATGCCTTTGATCCCCTGTCCATAATAAAAATGTAACAGAAGATACGCGGGAAGAGCAAAAAATCTAAAAAAAATTGTATAAAAATTGAAACAGAATGTGTTAAAAAAATGTCAAGTTGAAAAGACGTAAAGGCAAAACAAACAAAAAATTGCATGATAATATTATAAAAAATTTAGAAACTCCCTAAATGCCATTGATAAATCCATGGGTATGGAGTATAATTCACTCATATTGTACAAAGAAAGTAAGGACATGACCAAAAAAACTGTGTCTGATATGGAAAAATATGCCAAAGGAATTTGTGCAATATGACAGGGAGTGCACAAAAATAATCCTATAGGCAACCAAAAAAATTTAGGTACGCAGGATATGACAGGAGGATCACACATATGAAGGGATGGGCCCATACCATGAGTTCTCTTTCTATGTTTTCCCAGCTGGGATTGTCCCTGGCAGCCCCTCTTCTTCTCTGTGTTCTTATATGCAGCTGGCTGACCGGACGTTTTGGTATCGGGACGTGGATCTATATTCCCGGTTTTTTCTTTGGGCTGGGAGGCTCTGGAGCTACGGCCTGGAAGGTCTACCAGAACATTATGAAGCATCAGAAAAAGAAAAAAAGAACCAATGAGAGGGCATTTAACGAACATTTTTAAGGAGGAATGAGGATGGCACAGATTCAGCCGGCTGTCAAAAAGGAGACAGCCCGTGTGACGGGGATTACTTTGACAGGGTGCGTCATTATGTTTGCAGCTTTTTTTGTTCTTCATAAGATTTCACCTGCATCAGTTCCCTTTGATATGAAGGTCATTATAAGCGGCCTTTTAGGCAGCGGAGTGGCTGTGGCCAACTTTTTCTTTATGGGACTTACGATTCAGAAGATCGTTTCCGGCGAGGATGAGGAACAGGCCAGAAAAGATATGAAGGCCAGCTACCGGTTCCGCACCGTTACCCAGCTTCTGTGGGTGGTGCTTGCAGTAGCCCTTCCGTTTCTGAATGGTGCAGCAGGGCTTATCCCCCTGTTTTTTCCAAGCGCAGGCATCAAGGTGCTGAGTATGTTTGGAATGATAAATGCAAAACCAAATCCATAGAAAGGAGATGAAACTGCAAGTATGAACTTTGATATTTCAGGTGCGGCCATATACTTAAGGATTCCCACGGGAATTCCCGTTCTGGGTGATTTTGTGATCACTGAGACCATGGTTGTCAGCTGGCTTGTCATGATCCTGATCACAGGCTTTTGTATCTGGCTTACCAGGGATCTGAGGGTGGAAAATATTTCCAAACGTCAGGCGGTAGCAGAGATGCTGGTAGAGCAGGCCACTAATCTGGTCCGCAACAATACCGGCGGTACAAAGTTCGACTATCTGATCCCCTTTGTGGCAGCCCTCTTTACCACAAGTGCGGTGTCAAACCTGATCAGCCTGACGGGTCTTAGAAGCCCGACAGCCGATCTTTCCGTCGAAGCAGCCTGGGCGGTAGTGGTCTTTGTTATGATCACAGCCAACAAGATTAAGGCAAGCGGTCTTCTGGGATACATGAAGGGCTTTACCACACCGATTCCGGTGATGACGCCGTTCAATATCCTTTCTGAAATCGCAACGCCCATCAGTATGGCCTGCCGTCACTTTGGAAACATTCTTTCCGGCGTTGTTATCAACGGCCTTCTTTATGCGGCTCTGGCCGTGGCAAGCTCTGCACTGCTTGGCTGGCTTCCGGGCGCGCTGGGAGAAATCCTGGGAAGCATTCCCATCCTGGATGTGGGTATTCCCGCCATTCTGTCTGTATACTTTGACTGGTTCTCCGGTCTCATGCAGGCGTTTATTTTCAGTATGCTGACCATCATGTACATTGCCAATGCGGCAGAAGGTTAAGCAGACTTATTTTACTCAGAACATTTATTTTCGAGGAGGAAAATTATCATGACAGATTTTCAGGTATTAGCAAAAGGTATCGCTTTAGCAGGATGTGCCATCGGCGCCGGCTGCGCTCTGATCGCAGGTATCGGTCCTGGTATCGGTGAAGGTAATGCGGTTGCAAAGGCGCTGGAGGCGATCGGCCGTCAGCCGGAGTGCAAGTCTGACGTAACCAGCACAATGCTTCTTGGATGTGCGATTGCAGAGACTACTGGTATTTACGGTTTCGTTACAGGTCTGCTTTTGATCTTCGTTGCTCCTGGCACATTCATGAATTTCCTGTCTTAATGGAAAAGGGAACACCGTATTCCGCAGACAGGAGGTAGGAAGATGAGAGAGACACAGGAACTTGTAACCATCGTACCCTGGACCTTCATTGCTACGATCTGCAACCTGTTCATTCAGTGCTGGCTGATTAAAAAGTTTCTGTTCAAGCCTATCCGCGAAGTGATTGAAAAGCGCAGGGCTCTGGCAGATTCTCAGATTCAGGACGCAAAGAAGGCAAAAGAAGAGGCAGAGACCATGAAGGCCGGATACGAGGCAGAGATGGCAAAGGCAAAAGAAACTGCCAGTGTAATCCTTCAGGATGCCCAGAAGGATGCAGCTGCCCGCAGTGAGGCTATGCTGCAGGAGGCAAAGGCTCAGGCAGCCGGTATTAAGGCAAAAGCAGAAGCCGATATCCTTCAGGAGAAGAAGAAAGCCGTTAATGAGATCAAAAATGAGATCGGCGGCATTGCCATGGATATCGCAGGAAAGGTGATCGAGCGCGAGATCAGCGAGGACGATCACAGGAAGCTGATAGACGAGTTTATTGAGAATGTAGGTGAGGCGTCATGACAAAAACTGCCAGACTCTACGGAGGCAGCCTCTATGACCTTGCTTCAGAAGAAAAGCTGACAGAGGAAATGTTAGAGCAGCTTGACATGGTTCGGGCGCTTTTTAAGGAAGAACCCTCTTATCTGCGGCTCCTTGCAGAACCTTCTATTCCAAAGACAGAGCGTGTGGGTCTGATCCATACGGCTTTTGAAGGTAAGATTCATGTATATCTGCTGAATTTCCTGAAGCTTTTATGTGAAAACGGCATGCTCCGGGAGTTTTCAGACTGCTGCCGGGAATTCAGAACCAGGTACAATGAAGACCAGGGAATTGCTGAGGCAGTGGTCACCAGTGCGGTGCCTCTGACAGAGGAACAGAAAGAGGCACTCAAAGCCAGACTGGAAAAGATTAGCAATAAAACCATTCAGCTTACCCTTAAGG
Source organism: Enterocloster sp. HCN-30185 (assembly GCF_037890305.1). Classification (NCBI taxonomy): domain Bacteria; kingdom Bacillati; phylum Bacillota; class Clostridia; order Lachnospirales; family Lachnospiraceae; genus Enterocloster; species Enterocloster sp. HCN-30185. Next base: position 143,805 of record NZ_JBBKBT010000005.1, on the reverse strand, counting down.
TTGACCCGCAGGTAGTGGGCGGCATCAGGGCAGAGCTGGAGGGAAGGCAGCTTGACGGCACACTGCAGGAACGTCTGTCAGGACTGCGAAAGAAAGTTACGGAAATCATCGTATAAAGGATGTGAATGGAATGCAATTAAAACCTGAAGAGATATCCAAGGTCATCCGCAGCCAGATCAAATATTACCAGAATGCCATTGAGCAGAGCGAGACGGGAACCGTCCTTATGGTCGGCGATGGTATTGCCAGAGTCAGCGGGCTTACAAACTGTATGTCCGGCGAGCTTCTGGAATTTGAAGACGGCACCTTCGGAATGGCCCAGAACCTGGAAGAAACAAATGTTTCTGTTGTATTATTCGGATCTGACCAGGGGATCAGCGAGGGACAGACAGTAAAGCGCACCGGAAAGGTCGTCTCTGTTCCTGTAGGCGAGGCTATGATCGGCCGCGTTGTAAATGCCATCGGCCAGCCCATTGACGGAGCAGGCCCTATTGAAACAAGTGAATACAGACCCGTAGAGTCTCCGGCTCCCGGTATCTGCGACAGACAGCCCGTAAAGGAGCCTCTCCAGACAGGAATCAAGGCAATTGACTCCATGATCCCGATTGGAAGAGGACAGCGTGAGCTGATCATCGGAGACCGTCAGACCGGTAAGACAACCATTGCTACGGATACGATTTTAAATCAGAAGGGCAAGGACGTTATCTGTATCTATGTAGCCATTGGACAGAAGCGTTCTACCGTTGCAAACCTGGTATCTGAGCTCCAGGCAGGCGGCGCGATGGATTACACCATCGTAGTTACGGCTACTGCTTCTGAAACAAGCCCCTTACAGTACATTGCGCCTTATTCCGGCTGTGCGATGGGCGAATATTTTATGAACAAGGGAAAACATGTTCTGATCATCTATGATGATTTGAGTAAGCATGCAGTTGCATACAGAGCACTTTCCCTTCTGATCCGCCGTCCGCCGGGGCGTGAAGCTTATCCGGGCGACGTATTCTACCTGCACTCCAGACTGCTTGAGCGCGCAGCAAAGCTTTCTGATGAAAAGGGAGGCGGTTCTCTGACAGCCCTTCCTATTATTGAGACCCAGGCAGGTGACGTATCAGCCTATATTCCTACCAATGTTATTTCCATTACAGACGGACAGATCTTCCTTGAGACAGAGCTGTTCCATTCCGGCATTATGCCTGCTGTAAACCCGGGTATTTCTGTTTCACGAGTAGGAGGAAATGCACAGATCAAGGCTATGAAGAAAGTAGCCGGTACCTTAAAGCTGGTTTACTCTCAGTACAGAGAGCTTCAGAGCTTTGCTCAGTTCGGTTCTGACCTGGATGCGGATACCAAAGCCCGTCTGGCTCAGGGCGCCCGTATCGTAGAGGTATTAAAGCAGGGCAGAAGTACGCCGGTTCCGGTTGAGAAGCAGGTAGCAATCCTGTATGCCGTTGTAAACGGTATCTTAACTCAGGTTGAGGTAGAGGATATCCAGTCCTATGAAGAGGGACTTTACACCTTCTTAGACAGTGATGCTGCAGGTGTGTCCGCTATGGAAGGAATCCGCTCTACAGGTAAGCTGGAGGGCGAGACAGAAGAGAAGTTAAAGACGGCTCTTAAGGATTACACAGACCGTTTTTTAAAGGCCAGATAATCAGATAAAAGGAGGAAGACCATGGCTGCAAATATGAAAGCCGTGAAGCTCCGTATGAAGAGCATACAGAGCACCATGCAGATCACCAAAGCAATGGAACTGGTGGCATCCTCCAAGCTTCGCAGGGCCAAGGAACGGGCAGATGCCAGCCGTCCCTATTTTCATACTTTAAGGGATACGCTGGCTGACATTGCGGCAGGCAATACGGACTTTTCATCGGTTTATACCAGGTCCGGAAAAAGCGGCCGCTGGTGTTATGTAGTAGTTGCCGGAGACAGAGGTCTGGCAGGCGGCTACAATGCCAACCTGTTTAAAGAGATGGAAGCGCAGATGGCAGGAAAGGACTGTATTGTGCTTCCCATCGGAAAAAAGGCGGTAGAGTATTATAAGCGCCGTAAGGTAGAGATTCTCACAGAAGAGTTTGCTGAGGTGGGAGATCTGTCTGTTTCCGACTGCTTTACTATTGCAAAGCTTCTTTGCAAAGGCTTTAAATCAGGCGACTTTGGCCATGCGGCACTGGGCTATACCAATTTTATTTCCATGCTCTCACAGCGTCCCGGCGTATCCGGCATGCTGCCTCTGGAGGATTTCTCCGGGGAAGAGAAGGATGTAAAAAAGATCCGTTCTCTGATTCTGTACGAGCCGGATGCGGAAACTGTATTTGACTCCATTGTGCCGGAGTATCTGGCAGGACTTCTTTACGGAGCTATGTGCGAGTCTGTAGCCAGTGAGCTGGCTGCCAGAAGAACCGCCATGGACGCCGCTACCAAGAATGCCGGCGAGATGATCGAACAGCTGAGTCTCTACTATAACCGCGCCCGTCAGGCAAGCATCACTCAGGAGATCACAGAGATTGTGGCAGGAGCGGAGGAACCCTGATCTGCGGGATAGACGGCCCCGCGAGTATCTGTGCGGGGATGATATGCATCATTTTTTGGCAGAACATGCCAAAGGGTGGATAACAAGGAGATTTGTATATGACTGAGAAACATATAGGCAAGGTAGTGCAGGTAACGGGTCCTGTTCTGGATATCCGTTTCAGGGAAGGAGAGCTGCCTGCGCTGCTGAATGCGATTGAGATTGATGTAAATGGTCATCGCCTGGTGGCAGAGGTTGCCCAGCAGGTTGGTGACGATGTAGTGCGCTGTATTGCCATGAGTTCTACGGACGGACTGGTGCGCGGTGCAGATGCAGTAGATACGGGAAGTGCGATTACCGTTCCCGTAGGCGATGAGTGTCTGGGACGTGTATTTAACCTGTTAGGTGATCCGGTAGATGAGAAGCCTGCTCCTGAGGATGTGGAGCGCTGGGCTATCCATCGTCCGGCTCCTTCCTATGAAGAGCAGATGCCGGCTACAGAAATCCTGGAGACAGGTATCAAGGTAGTAGACCTGATCTGTCCGTACGCAAAGGGCGGTAAGATCGGTCTGTTCGGCGGTGCCGGCGTAGGAAAGACGGTTCTTATTATGGAGCTGATCCACAACGTTGCTACGGCTCACGGCGGCCTGTCTGTATTTACAGGCGTTGGCGAGCGTACCCGTGAGGGAAATGATCTTTACGGCGAGATGAAGGAGAGCGGCGTTATCGACAAGACCGCTTTGGTATATGGTCAGATGAACGAGCCGCCGGGAGCCCGTATGAGAGTTGCCCTTTCCGGCCTGACCATGGCAGAATATTTCCGTGATGTGAAGAATCAGGATGTGCTTCTGTTTATTGATAATATTTTCCGTTTTACCCAGGCAGGCTCCGAGGTATCCGCTCTGCTGGGACGTATGCCTTCCGCGGTAGGATATCAGCCTACTCTGGCTACGGAGATGGGCGCCCTGCAGGAGCGTATCACCTCTACAAAGAAGGGGTCTATTACCTCTGTTCAGGCTGTATATGTGCCTGCGGATGACCTGACTGACCCGGCTCCGGCTACCACATTTACCCATCTGGATGCAACTACGGTTCTTTCCAGAGATATTGCCAGCCAGGGTATCTATCCTGCTGTGGACCCCCTTGAGTCTACCAGCCGTATCCTTTCACCGGAGGTAGTAGGAGAGGAGCACTATCAGGTGGCAAGATCTGTGCAGAGAGTGCTTCAGAGATATAAAGAACTGCAGGACATTATCGCAATTATGGGTATGGATGAGCTGTCAGAGGATGATAAGCTGACTGTATCCAGAGCAAGAAAGGTACAGCGCTTCCTGTCTCAGAGCTTCTCCGTTGCAGAGCAGTTTACAGGTATGGCAGGACAGTATGTGCCGTTAAAGGAAACCATTCGTGGCTTTAAGAAGATTCTGGACGGCGAGTGCGATGAGATTCCCGAGAGCTGCTTCCTGTTTGCGGGAACTATTGACGATGTCTTTGAGAAAGCGAAAAAGGCACAGTAGAAGGGAGGGTGAGGCTTTATGGCAGCCTTCCATTTGCAGATCGTAACCATGGACGGAAATGTCTTTGACGGACAGGTTCAGAGCGTTTCCTGCCGTACGATCCACGGAGATCTGGCGATCATGGCCCGTCATATGAACTACTGTACGGCAGTAGGCATGGGAACCGCTCATGTGATAATGGAGGATGGTACAGAGCGCACAGCCGCCTGTATCGGCGGTATGCTGACCGTGATGAACGGAGAGTGCCGTCTGATCCCTACTACCTGGGAATGGAGCGATGAGATCGATCTGGAGCGTGCAAAGCGTGCAAAGGCACGGGCGGAGGAAAAGATGAACAAGTCCGGCCTGTCTGAGGTGGAGCGTCAGATGATCGAGGCAAAGCTTCACAGGGCTCTGGTCCGTATCGGAACTGTGGAAAAGTAAAATAGATTATAGTTTGATTAAAAATGGCCGCCGCAAGGCGGCTGTTTTTTGTTATGGCGGCGATTGATACTTTAAACTAATTGTTTTTCCATTTGCTGCGTGGTAGAATGAGGGAAATACAGGAAAGAAAACAGAGGTACAGATGTGATGGAGACAAAGAGAATTTATATAAAGGATACAGAACATGTAAGGGATGAGGAGCTTTTGGAGGCGGCAGAAATCATCCGCCGGGGCGGTCTTGTGGCCTTTCCTACGGAAACTGTATACGGATTGGGAGGAAATGCTCTGGATGAGGATGCTGCAAAAAAGATTTATGCAGCCAAGGGCCGGCCTTCTGACAATCCTCTGATTGCCCATGTTTCCTGTCCGGAAGAAGTAGAACCTCTTGTAGAATATATGCCTGAGGCTGGTAAGAAGCTGATGGAAGCCTTCTGGCCGGGGCCGCTTACCATGATTTTCCCCAAAAGCAGCCAGGTTCCCTATGGAACCACAGGAGGTTTGGAGACAGTTGCGGTGCGGATGCCTTCCGATCCGGTGGCGAACCGATTGATTGCTCTGGCAGGAGTTCCCATTGCCGCTCCCAGCGCCAATACCTCCGGTCGTCCCAGTCCCACTACAGCAGATCATGTATGGCAGGATATGAACGGAAGAATTGATATGATCATTGACGGAGGCCCTGTGGGGATCGGCGTGGAGTCTACCATTGTGGATGTATCGGGACAGGTGCCTGTGGTGCTTCGGCCGGGAGCCATTACGATGGAAATGTTAAGAGAGACTCTGGGAGAGGTGACGATTGATCCGGCTATTTTAGGCCCTATGGCAGAAGGCGTGCGTCCCAAGGCGCCTGGAATGAAGTATAAACACTATGCTCCCAAGGCAGAGCTTACTTTAGTGGAGCCTGCGATGGAGGACAAAAAGGCTTCCATGACTCAGGAACAGGTAGAACGCATGGTTTCCATGGTATGGAAACTGGCAAAGGAGCAGATTGACGCCGGAGTGCGGGTGGGAATTATCTGTACGGATGAGTCCAGAGCTGCCTACCCGGAGGGCATTGTCCGCAGCATTGGAGCAAGAAAAAGCCAGGAATCGGTCGCTCATAACCTGTACGGAGTACTGCGGGAATTTGATGATCTGAAGGCAGAAGTTATTTTTTCGGAAAGCTTTGGGGAAGACCATCTGGGGCAGGCGATTATGAATCGTTTGTCCAAGGCGGCAGGATATAAGATTGTGCGTGTATAAGAGGGGGAAAATACATGGAAAAACAGACCCTGGGTGAAAAGACAGCCCAGATGCTTTTGGAAATGATACAAAAGGAGGGCTTTGGCCCGGGGGATAAGCTTCCGACGGAAGCAGAGCTGGTGGAATCTCTGGGAGTGGGACGCAATACTGTCCGGGAGGCGCTGCGCATACTGATGTCCAGAAATATTGTCACCATCCGTCAGGGATCCGGAACCTTTATTTCTGAAAAAAAAGGCGTTGTGGATGATCCGCTGGGTTTTTCCATGATGGAGGACCGGCGCAGGCTGACCGAGGATCTGATCCAGGTACGTCTGATGCTGGAACCTCAGCTGGCAGCACTGGCAGCCCAGAATGCTGCCGAAGAGGATTTACAGAAACTGGAACAGATCAAAGAGGAGCTGGAAGATCTGATCCGTCAGAGAAAGGATTATTCCTTAAAGGATTCACAGTTTCATGAGCAGATCGCTAACTGCAGCCACAACCAGATCATGACCAATCTGGTGCCTGTGATCACAGAGGGCGTGCGGATGTTTGCCGTCTCGGTTCAGGAAACGGAATATGAGCAGACACTTTCTTCCCACAGGAGGATCTTTGAGGCCATCCGGGATCGGAGAGGAGAGGATGCAAAGATGGAGATGTATTTCCATTTGATGTATAACAGTAATCGGTATCGGGCGGAAACCGAACCGTAAGGAAAAAGCGTGTGCTTTCTTTTGTTGGAGAAGCACACGCTTTTTTCAGATCCAGCGTTTCCTTACTGAATCCATCTGCCGTTTTCATCTACCTGATAACCGTCAGGAGTTGTGGCAGAAGTATACAGTTTTCCCATGGTACCGTCAGAAACGGGGTTAAAATAATACCAGTTGTTTTCGATTTGCTGCCATCCGGTTTTCATGCCGGAATTGATATCAATGAAAAACCAGCTGTTCTGCTCATGGTCAAAGAAAAAACCGGATTTTGTGTATCCGTCAGCGCCAAAGGCATACCAGGCCCCGTTGATCATTTCCCATGCGGGCTGTTCATATACAGTGCCGTTTTCAGCTGTTTTTATGGAGCCTGCGGCAAATGTTCCATCTGCATACTGAAGCTTCCACTGAGATGGATTGCCGGATTCCTGAATCCAATGACTATTGTTTGTTCCGTTTCCGGTTATAATTCCAGATACCGTATTTACATATCCTTTTTTAGAATCAAGGATTGTGTGGCTGGATACAGAGGAGCCGGGGCCGCTTACAGAGGTTCCGGAACCGGAAGAGCCGTCAGAATCGCTATTATCCGGGATAGAAGGAATTTCCGGTACGTTTTCATCGTTTACAGTAACTGCAGAAGAGGCAGACTGGCCGCCGGCAGATACCGTAATTACAGCCTGACCGGGACGCAGACCGGTTACAAGACCATTTTCATCTACAGAGGCTGTAGAGGGATCGGAGCTTGTCCAGCTGGCAGTGAGGCCTGCTGGTGTGATTTCTGCATGTAGCTGGATGCTGCCGCCTACGGCGATCCGTGCATTCTGAGGAGACAGGGATACCGTAACTTCTTCCCTGTTCCATACAGCCTGAGGTCCGCTGTAGGTCCAATGGAAGGGACCTGTGCCGTTCAGCGCCTTCCACCAGTTATCGGCTGCCTCTACTTTAAAGGTATGAGAGGTTTCAAGATCAGCTCCTGAAATTCGATAGCTGGTTTTTGTGGTGGTACAACTGCTGTTTACATGGTTAAAGTAGTCGTCCTCATCTGCGTAGACAGGTTTTCCGTCCATATAAATACGGTATCCGTAGATTCCTGATTCATCCCACGGTTCCTCCCAGCTGAGAATGAGATCTCCATTTTCTTCGCGAACGTCCAGGCTGCTGTCCCATTCGGGAGCCTTGAAATCATATTTATGTGAGAGCTTTACCGTTTCAGATTCATAATCAAAGGTATCGCCATTATCAGCAAAAGCTGTAATTATAACCTCGTTTTCTGTTTCCATAAGACGCCCGATGGTAAGGGTAAGTTCATCCTGGCTTGATTTGCTGCCGAGCTCATAATTGTAGATTGTCTTTACAAGTACTCCGTCTGCATAGGCATGATATCCGCGGATGCGCGGATCTGCTTTGCTGCCATTGGCAAAGGTGGCAGAGGCCCAGGTATATCCTTCGCCGGAATAGCGTACCTTACGGTCAGAGGGAACGTTTAATGTTTCATTCTGTGCAGATTCAATTCTCAGGCCTGCAGAGGGACCTTCGGTCTTATTTCCGGTTGCATCAACGGCATAGACAGTAAAGGTGTAATCGACATTGGCACAAAGGCCTTCTGCCTGATATTCAGGTTTCGTTACAGGCGTGGAAATATCTACAAGCTGTCCGTCTGCCCGTGTTTCGATGATATAGCCGGAGATTTCATCATAGTCAGCGGCGTCTGTCCAGGTCAGCTCCGCTGCTTCGTCTGCGGAAGCGCGGGAAGCGTTAGATGGAGAGGCTGTAAGTACGGCATCCTCTGTCCACTCCGGAATATCCATGGCATTCTCCGCTTTATCAGAGGTTGTGGTATCGCCTGCAAAATTCAGTCCGCCGGATGCGGAGATCTTGCTCCAAGCCTTGGAATCCTCATCTTTATCATTAAACCTTACATTATAAAAGACGGAATCTTCCACGCCCTTCAGTTCCTGGGCCATTTTACTGTTGGTAAATGTAATATCCTGGAAATAAAGGTCATGGTGGGTGTGCCAGGGCTTTTCAAGCTGGCTGTAATCCACATCAGCTACCAGGCTGAACTCATTTTTCTTTACGTCATCAATCGTAAGATTATAGGCGTTGATATTGCGGAATTCAGCCGGTGTATCAGCAGGCTCCACAGATACAGCCTGATTTACATCGCTGTAGGTTGTGCTCATTACAAACGCCTGGCTGCATTCTCCCACTGCACAGTCGCGGATCAGCACATCCCATACGCCTCCTCCGTTGGCAGGAGCAGATTTGAATCGGAATGGCATATCGCTGTGGTTTAAAACATTATCTTCTACCAGCATATTACAGATACCGGCTCCTGTATGGCTTCCGGCCGCAATAGCGCCGCCATGCCCTTCTCTCAAGAAATTGTTAAAGGTCCAGATGTTCTGGGAAGGCTTCTGTTCGCAGTCCTGAACGCCTTTTCCCATACCGGTAGCAAAGTTGATAGAATCATCACCCGTATCAAAGAAATTATTAAATACAATGGCATTCTGTGTATTTCCAAGTTCAATACCGTCTGCATTGTTGGAATCATAGGTGGTATATTTTACATTATTGGAGGTTACATTTTTACTGTCAAGGACAGCAACCGTGTGGAAGGCAGGATTGCGGACTGTAATATCGCCAATATAAACATTTTCAGTTCCGCGGATTACAATCAGGTTAGGGCGGTTATTGTAGGCCACCTTTTCGCTTAATCCTTTTTCTTTTGCCTTCAGGGTAGCGTCTGAGGCCAGAATACCAAGGGAGGTTTCAAAAGGTGTGGTATATAGCTTTTTGGAGTTTCCGGATACCCAGCGTGGGAGGCGGTAAGCCTTATCCTCCGGATCAGCTGCCTGGCGATCCTGATAGAACATAGAGTAGCCGTCTCCGTTGATATCATCCTTTTCGCCATATTTCCAGCCGTTTCCATCAATGGTTCCCTCTCCTGTTATGCGGATATTTTCCAGCATACCGCCCTCATCGCTGCTGTAAGCATTAATCAGAGCCCAGGATCTGGTATCTGTAGAGTAGGGATACAGGAGATAATTGCTGTCATAGTGGTCTGCATTTGGGGAGCCAAAGAGAACAGCGCCCTTTTCAAACTCCAGTGTCATATTACTCTTCAGGTACAGAGCGCCTGACATGAATATACCGGAAGGAACGACAACCTTTCCGCCTTCCGTGCAGGCATCGATGGCAGCCTGGATTGCTTTTGTATTTTCTTCAATGAACCGGTTGATCCCGTCATCATAGGAACGATAGGGAGTATCAATCGTACGGGCACCAAAATCTGTAATATTAAATATTTCCGGGGCAGGAGCTGTGGAGGCGGAAACAGAAGCCGTGTCTCCAATCGGATTTCCGGAATCATCCAGAGCCACGACGGAAAATTCGTAGGAGGTATCCGGCGTCAGGTTATCTGCCGTAAAGGAGTGAATATCTACGTTTACCATTTCGATGTTCTTTTTTTCATAGTATTCGTAGAATGCGTCCATGTATGTACTTGCCCAGTCGGCATGTTCGGCGAAATTTTCCCGGGCTGTTCCGATGAACTCACCGTCCTGATATACGGCGTAGTCTGCGACAGTATCGTATTTTTCAGGCTTATTCCATACCAGCGTCACAGAGGTGTCGTCATAGGCCAGAGTGGGAACCAGCAGATTGGTTACGTCCTCGCTGCCTTCCGTACGGTCATATTTGGGTTCTGTCAGGGGAGGCGTTTTGCGGCGTTCTATTTTTGGGGCCGCATTTGACGGAGTAGAAACAGCGTCAGAGGGGGAAGCGGGACGTTTATGCGCATCTGATGAGGTTGCATCTGATGGAGTAGCGATTATTTCATTGTCCTCATCCCGGTCTTCGGAGGAACTGTGTTCAGCATCTGATGGAGTAGCTAAAGGCTGATATATGGGGGGGGGGTGAAATCATCGCGATTGGCATCAGAATGGGAAGCAGTAAGGCTGTTCTGAGAACTTGCAAACGTTTGCAAATCGGGGCTAAAAAGAATTGCACCCGTTGTTAACGTACCAGCAAGAGTTATGGATGCATAACGGTATAGATTGGACGGAAAATGGATCTTCATAACTGAATTCCTTTCGAGTTACTTTGGACGCGTTACCAATATTTGTATACAGATAAAAGTATAACTAATGAAAAATTATTTGTACACTGTTAAAAGTAACAGAGAAAATATAAAATATTTGTGAAAAAATTATAAAGAAAAAAATGGGGAGTTATGAAAAAGTCACAAAAATTTTTGAGTAAATTTAATGAAAGAGTCGATAGAGAAAATACAAATATTCGTCCTATGAATATTTGATAATATCTCAAAAAATATTGACTTATTCCCGCCAATATGCTAAAAATAAACTATAATTTATAGGATGAATATTCACCCAATAAAAGGAGGAGCTGGAACATGAAAGAACTATATGATGTGCTCGTCATCGGCGGAGGTGTAGTGGGGAGCGCCGTTGCCAGAGAGCTGTCACGATATCGTTTAAGGATCGGCGTTCTGGAGAAAAATCTGGATGTCTGCAATGAGACCAGCGGGCGCAATTCCGGCGTGGTTCACGGAGGCTTTGCTTATGACAGAGGAAGTTTAAAGGCAAAGCTCTGCGTAGAGGGAAACCAGATGATGGGAGACCTGGCTAAGGAACTGGATTTTCGCTTTATCCGCTGTGGAAAGGTGCTGGTCGGCAATACGGATGAGGACATGGAGACCTTAAAGCGCACGATCCGCCAGGGAGAGGACAATGGGGCCTCAGGATTAGAGCTCATTGACGAAAAACGTCTCCACGAGCTGGTACCTGCGGTAGTGGGAAAATTTGCCATGTATTCAAAGAACAGCGGGATTGTAGATCCCTTTGGCTATACCATTGCCCTGGCAGAAAATGCCCATGCGAACGGGGCTGAGTATCATTTCGGCTGTGAGGTAACGGATATTTCCAGGGACGGAGACGGAAATTACTGTATTTCCACTTCCGGGGGAACCTTTTACAGCCGCTGGGTGGTAAACAGTGCAGGCCTTGGATGTGGAAAAATTTCCGATCTCCTAGGAGTTACGGGATATCATATCATCGGCTCCAAGGGCGATTACATTATTCTGGATAAGCGTACCGGCCCGCTGCTTCCTATGCCCGTTTATCCGGTTCCAAGCAATACATATATGGGAATTCATGTGACGAATACCACAGACGGAAATGTTATTATCGGGCCAAATGCGGATCTGGTGACGGATTTCACCTACTATGGAGTGCCGCAGGAAAATATGGATTATCTGGCTAACAGCGCTTCGGATCTGTGGCCCTGTATCCGTAAGCAGGATTATATCCGCAATTATTCCGGTATCCTTCCAAAATGGGTGGATGATCAGGGAGTGATCCAGGATTTTAAGATTGAGATACGGGATGATCTTGCGCCCAGGGCCATCAATCTGGTAGGAATAGAGTCTCCGGGACTGACAGCAGCAGTACCCATTGCGCGGTATGCCATTGAAATGATGAAGGAAAGGGAAAAACTGGAAGAGAATCCTGATTTTAATCCGGAAAGAAAGGGAATCCGCCGCTTTGAGGAATGTTCCATGGAGGAACAGGCCCGATTGATTGAAGAAGATCCAGATTATGGAGAGGTGATCTGCCGCTGTGAGAAGGTTACGAAGGCGGAAATTTTAAAGGCTATCCATAATCCTCTGGGAGTGGATACCATGACAGGCATCAAATACAGGACACGTTCCATGATGGGGCGCTGTCAGGGCGGTTACTGCCAGATGCGGATCGAGCAGCTCATCGAACAGGAGCTGGGGAAAAAAGAAACCCAGGTGCAGTATGAGCGGGAAGGTTCACAGGTATTGTTCGGAAAGGTTCGGGAGGTGTAGGATATGGGACATTTAGAGCATGAGATCGTCTGTGAAGCAGTGGATGCAGTCATAGTGGGCGGCGGTCCGGCAGGACTGGCGGCAGCAGTGCGGCTGTATGAAAAAGGGATTACGGATATTCTGATTCTGGAGCGGGAGAAACATCTGGGCGGTATCCTGCGCCAGTGTATCCATGACGGGTTTGGCCTGACCCGCTTTGGCCTGACCCTAAGCGGCCCGGAATATGCACAGAAATTTATCGACCGGGTGCATGAACTTAAGATCCCCTATCTGACGGACGCCACGGTTTTAGAGGTGACAAAGGAACATGTGGTTACTGCAGCTATGCCTCAGGGCTTAAAGCAGTGGAAGGCAAAGGCAGTGATCCTTACTATGGGCTGCAGAGAGCGCACCCGCGGGGCTCTGGGGATTCCGGGAGAAAGGCCCGCAGGCGTATTTACTGCAGGAGTGGCTCAGGCATATATCAATCTGTATAACCGGATGCCTGCAAAGGAAGTGGTGATTCTGGGTTCAGGTGATATCGGTATGATTATGGCACGACGCCTTACGTTAGAGGGAGCCCATGTAAAGGCTGTATTTGAGATCCAGCCATATCCAAGCGGCCTTCCCAGAAATATTGAGCAGTGCTTAAACGACTATGGAATCCCCCTTTATCTGAGCCATACGGTTACAGCCATCCACGGGGATAAACGTCTGACCGGTGTGACGGTTTCTCAGGTAGATGAGCATATGAAACCGATTCCGGGAACGGAAAAAGAGTATGATTGCGATACGCTGATCCTGTCGGTAGGCCTGATTCCTGAAAATGAGCTTTCCCTGGATGCCGGCGTAACCTTGGACGGGAGAACAAAGGGCGCAGAAGTAGATGAGTATTTCCAGACGGATAGGCCCGGTATCTTTGCAGCAGGAAATGTGCTCCACGTCCATGATCTGGTAGACTTTGTGTCCATGGAGGCGGAACGGCTGGCGGATGCTGCAGCGGAATATGTAGATAAGGGATGTCTGCCGGAGTGTCCCGTTGTGATTCGTACCGATTGTTTTATCAATCACACAGTGCCGCAGCGTATTTCCGGAAAAGAGGACTGCAGATTGTCACTGCGTGTAAACAGGCCATTTAAGGACTGCCGTATCGTAGTACGTCAGGATGGAACGGAGGTGGCTTTTAAAAAGATGAAAAAAGCCATTCCGGCAGAAATGATTCAGATTCCATTAAAGGCAGAGAAGCTGTCAGGCTGTAAAGAACTGGAGGTGAGTGTGGAATGGTAAGAGAATTTACCTGTATTATCTGTCCAAATGGCTGTGAGATCACAGCAGAACTTGAGAAAACGGAGGATGGAGCCTGCCGGATCCGTTCCATAGAAGGAGCAGCCTGTCCAAGAGGGAAAGCTTATGTGGAGCAGGAGCTCACCGATCCCAGAAGAAATATCGCAACCTCCATTTCGGTAGAGGGAGGAGAGCTGCCCCTTACAAGTGTCCGCCTCACGGCCCCCATACCAAAGGCAAGGATCTTTGACGCCATGGAAGAAATCCGCAGATGCCGCGTCACTGCACCAGTGAAAGCAGGGACTGTAGTGATAGAAGGACTTTTAGGATACGATTCCGATGTGATCGTGACGAAGACGGTGGAGAAACAGAAATAAAATCATGTATACAGACAGCCGGACCAGTGGTGAAAACGGGTCCGGCTGTCTGTATTTAAGAAGGGTTTTTAAATGAATGTCCTTAACATTCTGGATGAAATATGGTATTTTTTAATGAAAGAACGATTACAGAAGGAGGAGAAATGCATGAGCCTTTTCATTGGAAAGACAGAACGGGTATATTCCACCTCAGACAGCTTCCAGAAGGAACGGGTACAGGAAATTCTGAATGAAAATCATATAGAATACAAGATTCGGGCCCGGGATGATTCAAGACGAAATCCGTTTGATCAGGCCGGACTTGGAAGCCTGGGAAATAACAGGCTTCTGGTTACATATTCCTTTTATGTGGATAAAAAGGATGCAGAGTGGGCAGTGAGGCTGATTCATTCACAGGTGTAGAGCCCATCTACAAACCTTCTCCATCCTTGCATTTTCCCCCAATCTATTATATAGTGGAATGCAGAGAGAAAATATACGAAACAGGAGGAAACGTATGTCGGGAAAGCGCGAGGATTATATTACATGGGATGAATATTTTATGGGAGTGGCCTGTCTGTCGGGGAAACGCTCTAAGGATCCCAGCACCCAGGTGGGAGCCTGTATCGTAAGCCAGGACAACAAGATCCTTTCTATGGGCTACAATGGTTTCCCCAAGGGCTGTTCAGATGACGAATTTCCCTGGGAGAAGGAGCATGAGGCGGACGATCCCTACCATGCAAAATACTTTTATTCTACCCACAGCGAATTGAATGCCATTTTAAATTACAGAGGCGGAAGCCTGGAGGGCAGCAAGCTTTATGTGACCCTTTTCCCCTGCAATGAATGTGCCAAGGCCATTATTCAGGCGGGAATTACAACGATTGTCTATGGGGAAGACAAGTATGCCGATACGCCTGCCGTGCGGGCTTCCAAGCGGATGCTCAATGCAGCCGGAGTAAGGTATTATCAGTATCAGCCTACAGGGCGTAAAATTGAAATCGAGGTTTAGGGAAAATGAAGGTTCTTCTGGCAGCGGTAAATGCCAAATATATCCATTCCAATCTGGGGATCTACAGCCTGAAGGCTTACGGTGAGAAGATGCTGGCAGAGCAGGGCTTTAAAAGAGAACAGATACAGATCGAGCTGGCGGAGTATACCATCAACCACCAGTTAGAACAGATTCTTAAAGATCTGTATTGCAGGAAGCCGGATGTGATCGGTTTTTCCTGCTATATATGGAATATTTCTTATATAAAATGTCTTCTGGCAGATATAAAAAAGGTGCTCCCGGAAGTGAAGATATGGCTTGGAGGTCCTGAGGTATCCTACTGCGGTGAGGAGATTTTAAGAGAACAGCCTGCGGCGGATCTGGTGATGAAAGGGGAAGGCGAGGAAACCTTTGCACAGCTTTTACAGGTTCTGGTGGAAAAGGAGGGATCAGGAGCTTCCTTCAGTGGATATCTGGAAAAAATAAAACAAAAGTGGATTCCCGGACTGGTATTTTTGGACAGTCAGGGCAATAAAGACGGCGCAGCCTGGGGTACTTTTACGGGCAGTGATGGACAGGCAGGATGGCCCGTTTATGACACCGGTATCCGTCCGCCCATGGATATGAACCGGATCCCCTTTCCCTATGGATTTTTGGAGATGGAACAACTGGAACACAGGATTATTTACTATGAGAGCAGCAGAGGCTGCCCTTTTTCCTGTGCTTACTGCCTGTCGTCCATTGATAAGAGCGTCCGTTTCCGCAGTCTGGAACGGGTAAAGGAAGAGCTGTCCTTTTTCTTAAATGCCAGAGTACCGCAGGTAAAGTTTGTGGACCGCACCTTTAACTGTAAAAAATCCCACGCCATGGCAATCTGGCAGTTTATCCGGGAAAATGACAACGGCATTACGAACTTCCATTTTGAAATCGCAGCAGATCTTCTGGATCAGGAGGAGCTGAACCTCCTTTCTTCCATGCGTCCGGGACTGATTCAGCTGGAAATAGGAGTCCAGTCCACCAATCCGGACACGCTTTCGGCAATCCGGAGAAAAACAGATATCGCAGAAATAAGAAAGATTACCCATCATATCAACAGCCGGCACAACATCCACCAGCATCTGGATCTGATCGCAGGCCTTCCCCATGAGGATTTAAGCAGCTTTAGAAAATCCTTTAATGAGGTATATGATATGGAGCCGGAACAGCTGCAGCTGGGATTTTTGAAGGTGTTAAAAGGCTCCTATATGGAAGAAATGATTCCTGCCTGTGAGCTGTTATATTCATCTTCCCCGCCCTATGAGGTCTTGTCCACCCGATGGCTTTCTTATGGAGATATCCTGGAGTTAAAGGCTGTGGAAGAGATGGTGGAAGTCTACTATAACAGCCGCCAGTTTACCTGTACACTGGAGCAGCTGAGGCAGGAATTTGATACGCCCTATGAAATGTTTCTGGATTTGGCCGGATTTTACCAGAAGAAGGGATATGGCGGCGTAAATCACAGCCGTCTGGCACGGTATGAGATCCTGTGGGAGCAGGCAGAGGAAATGTTTTCTGACGGCAGCAGAACAGATGCAGAGAGAAAGCGTGAGCAGTACAGAGATGCTCTGATGACCGATCTGTACCTCCGGGAAAATATCAAAAGCCGTCCTTCCTTTGCCAGGAATCTTTCACATTTCAAGGAGCAGATCCGGCGTTTTTTTAGGCAGGAGGAGGACTGCCCCTGCCTGCTTCCGGATTATACGGGATATGATTCCCGCCAGCTGGCAAAGATGGCCCATCTGGAGCCGGCGGGGGACGGAAGTTTTCTGCTGTTTGACTATAAAAACCGCGACCCGCTGACCTATAATGCAAGGATGGTTCGGGTTGAGATTGAATAGAAAAAGCCAGACTGCGCATAAACAGGAAACGGAGAAACCGGATGAAGATATTGCTGATCGATTCGGAGATAGAGGATATAAGGGAACTGAAAAAAAGGATTCACTGGGAGGCCTGCGGCGTGGAGAGTGCGGCAACGGCCTACAGCGAAAGGACGGCCAGGGAAACGGCAAAAAATCAGAAACCAGACCTTATCGTCTGCTGTACGGAAATCGCTGAGGATGGAGGAGAGGCACTTCTGACAGAACTGCGTTCCACTGTCCCGAATGCAGGGATTATCCTGACTGGAAGTCGCTTTTCAGAGGAAATTTTTCGCAGGCTTTTATATGTTGAAGCAGTCGATTATTTAAAAAAACCTGTTTCAGAGGAAGCATTTTTCAAGGCAGTGGAGCGGTTTAAAGAGCGGCGCTTCAGACAACAGGAGGAAACCGAAGAAAAGCAGTACGGGCGTTACTGGAAAAATAATCAGCGCATGATTCAGGAGATGTTCTGGAAAAAGCTCTGTTTAAACCGGATTCCCGGAGGGCCGGAGGAGATCGAGGCCGCCGCTGCCCAGGTAGATGCAAAGCTGGACAAGGACAGCCGCTATCGGATGGTGCTGATCACACTGGCAAATGAAGATGAGATGAAAATGGCCTGGGGGGATGATTTGTGCCAGGCAGCGATTCAGAATCTTGCCCGGGCATTTGTAAAAACAGATGGAGACAGCAGCAAGGTGATTGTGATTTATACCCGTGTAGTGATCCTTTTGGAGGAGGCAGAGTTTGATACGGCTCAGGAACGATGCCGGATTCTGGCAGACCGCTGCCGCAGTGAGTATCAGGCAGAGCTTTTGTGCTATATTGGTGAGTCGGTGTTCTGTGAACAGCTGGCCGATACCTACAGCAGCCTTCTTACCTACAGCAAGGATGATGTGCTTCAGCAGAACCGCATAACCTGTGTAAACAGGCAGAGTCTGGGAGAAAAGAAAGAAATTGCAGTTCCGGATACCTGGGGAGAGCTTCTTTATACAAAAGAACCCCAGCGGCTGGTAAAAGAGGTTGAAAAATTTCTGGTACCTCTGGCAAGACTGGGGCATTTAAGCGAGCAGAATTTCCGTATTTTCCAGCAGGATATGCTCCAGCTGTTTTTTACATATATGGAAAAAAAGGAAATGCGGGCCCATGAGCTTTACGATAATCATGAGATATACCGCCTCTATAAGATTGCAATCCTGTCCATTGACGGAATGTGCCGGTGGGTGTCCAAATGCACGGAATATATTACAGGACAGAACAGCCTGAAGGAAGGGACCCATGGAGCAGAGGTGGTGAGAAAAGTAAAGGAGTATATCCGTTCTAATCTTAAAAATGACATTACCATGGAGCAGATTGCGGATTTAACTCACTTAAATCCCGATTATACCACCAGAATTTTCCGAAACATAACAGGAATGACGATTCGGGGATACCTGATTAAAAAGAGAATGGAGCGGGCAAAAACACTGCTGCAGACGACGGGGCTTTCTGTCAGCGAGGTGGCAATGGAATCGGGATATGATAATTTTTCCTATTTTATCCGTGTATTCCGGCAGTATTTCGGAGTGACGCCCAAACAGTTCCGCAGAGAAAGCGAACAAAGACGTAACCAGAAACTGGAAATGGAATATTCGGAAAAATGATATTAATATACGGAAAAGTGCTGTTTTTTTATCTTATAAGGAAAAAACAGCACTTTTTTTACGATGGATTTACACATGAAGTCGAAAAAATGATAAAAAGTGTCGCAAGAATGAAAGCCAGAAACAGGGACACTTATATATAATACGAGTAGAACAAACAAAACGCTGTATAGTTGGGAGATGGATATGAAAGTCAGTCTGATCGTAAGCGATATTGACGGAACGCTCCTGCCGGCAGGCTGCAGACAGGATGGAACAGAGCCGGACGGCCCCGGAGTTTCAGACGGGATTAGGCATCTTGGCACCATGATCCAAAAGCTGGAGCTTCCGTTTACATTGGCAAGCGGCCGTCCGTTGGACATGATGGAGCTTCTGGGAGAGCACCTCGGGATTACACTTCCCATGGTGGCCTGCAACGGGGCTGCGGCAGGAGGGAAGAAAGGGCTTCTTTGGAGTGACCATCTGAATACAGATCAGGTAAGAACCGCTATTGAATGTGCCGATCATCTGAATATGGCGATTATTGCCACAGATGGATCGGATGAGGTGGTCTACCGGCAGAATGATTATACCAGAAGCCGCAGCAGGAACGGCTCATGGACAAAAACCTGGCGTCCTGCCTGTGAGGAGGACTGGCAGAACTGGAGGATACAAAAGCTCCTGATCATTGACCCTGCATCTCCGGGTAAAGTAGATGAGGTAATCTGCGAGCTGAACAGGAACCGGAAGCAGGAGGAGCTGTCGATCCTGCGCTATGATGACCGGGGGATAGAGGTCATGCCGGGAGAGTGCACAAAAGGAATGGGGGTAAAACGGCTGGCGCAGAGTCTTGGGATCCCCATGGATGAGGTCATGGTGCTGGGAGATAATAAAAATGACATCGATATGTTTAGGGCAGCAGGACTGGGAGCTGCCGTAGGAAACGCTGTTTCTGCATTAAAAGAAGAAGCTGATTATGTCAGCCATGAAAAATGGGTCTACGGTGTTATAGAAGCACTGGAAGCTTTAAATCTACCGCAGCGGTGCCATGGGGCTTTAGAATGCAAAGGATCAGAAAGAGGTAAGGGACAATGAAAGGAAAGCGAACATCATTAAAAAAGGTACTGGAACCGTACTGCTGGCTTTTGCCGGCATTTGCGCTGTTTATCCCTTTTACGTTTCTCCCGTTTCTTCAGACAGTCTACAAGAGCTTTTTTATTGTAGATTCCATGGGAACGCTGAAGCGTTTTGTGGGATTTGAGAATTATCTGTATATATTGAAGGATGAAACCTTTGTGAAAGCAGTGATCAATACACTGGTTTATGTTATTTTAACGGTGCCTGTTTCAAAAATACTGGGAATGCTTCTGGCACTTCTGGCGAATAAGCGCAGAAAGACATCCTTCCTTTATGAGACCTCATTCGCCCTGCCTATGGCAATGGCGGTATCCGTGACAGCCATGATTTTCCAGCTTCTTTATGTTCCGTCCCTGGGCTTTATCAACGGCGTAACAGGGCTTAAGATCAACTGGCTGACAGATCCAAAGTACGCCATGATTGCCATTGCAGTTATCCAGATCTGGCTGTCTACAGGTTATGCGTTTATCTTTATGCTGGCCGCAGTGAGAAGCGTGCCGAAGGATATGATTGAAAGCGCATCCATAGACGGTGCGGGCCCGTTTCGTCAGCTGTTTCAGATTTATCTTCCTTTGACAACGCCTACCATGTTTTATCTTATTATAACAGACATTTCCTACAGTATGATGATGATGAGTCTTGTAAGCGTTCTTACAGACGGGGGACCTAAAAACGCAACGATCACAATTATGTACTATATTTTTAAACAGATCGGCGCAGCCGGCAACTATACCAATGCTAATCCGGCGGCGATCATTGCATTTATAATGACTCTGGCAGCTACGCTTTTAGGATTTTTATGGGAAAAGAAAGGAGTGCATTACTCATGATGGCAAAACGTGATAAATGGGGTGTTTTCATGCAGGTTTTGTGTCTGGGACTGGCCTTTTTCATGCTGTTTCCCATTCTCTATGCAGTTTCGGTTTCACTGATGGAGCAAAAGGCAGTGCTGGCTTCTCCTCCTCATTTCCTTCCTCCTAAGGTAACTTTTGACAATTATGTGACTGCATTTACAAGGACTACCCTTCCAAGATATATGGTAAATTCCTTTGTGGTTGCTGTGATCTGCAGTGTGAGCCGCGTACTGGTAGCCTGCATGTCCGCCTTTGCCTTTTCTTTTATGGAATTTAAGGGAAAGAAGCTGCTGTTCTTTTTGACTCTCAGCACCATGATGATCCCGCCGGATGTACTGATCGTTGCCAATTTCACCACAGTAAGCCGTTTACGGCTGGTGAACACATATATGGGAATCTGTGTGGTTTATCTTGTGTCTGCGGCTAATATCTTTATGCTGCGGCAGCATTTTCTGGGATTTTCCAAAAGCTTAAAGGAAGCAGCTGCTATTGACGGCTGCGGGAATTTGCGGTTTTTCTTCAGTATCCTGATGCCTACCAGCCGTCCGGTTGTAACTACCGTATTCCTGTCCTCTTTTGTAAATGTCTGGAACCAGTATGTGTGGCCCATGCTCGTAACGAATAAAAATGAGCTGAGAACCATACAGGTAGGAATTACCATGTTAAAGGACAGGGAATCTGCTGTATTTGGGCCGGTGATGGCCGGAGTTGTAGTGGCTCTGGTTCCGACTGTGCTGCTCTTTATCGTATTTCAGAAACAGATCGTGGCGGGCATGATGTCCGGCGCGGTAAAAGAATAATTGAAAGAAAGGGAATAAAACAATGAAAATGAAAGCATTTATGCCGATTGCGGCAGCAGCAATGATTACAATGGGGCTTACTGCCTGTCAGGGTGCTTCCGGCGGGAACAGCGGGGCTGCTTCACAGGAACAGGAAGCTGGTTCCGGCATGACAGAGATCACATTCTGGCACTCCATGGACAGCGTGTTCGGAGAGATTACCCAGAAGCAGGTGGATCAGTTCAATGAAACCATCGGAAAAGAAAAAAATATCCATGTAACGCCTGTATTCCAGAACTGGCCCGGCACAGATGCCCTTATGGCTGCCATGCCTGCGGACGATATCGAAAATATGCCGGATGTGATCCAGCTTTACAGCGAGAGCGTAAACCTTATTCGGGATTACAAGCGTACTGTATGGACAGAAGATATGCTTACAACAGAGGGAACAATGAAAAAAGAGGATCTAATGCCGGGAGCGGTTGAGGAATACTCCATCGGAGGCAGGATGATCGGAATGCCGTGGACTGTGTCAGCCCTGCTTTTATATTACAATCAGGATTATCTGGATCAGGCCGGTGTGGCTGTGCCCGCAACGATCGCAGAGATGGCGGATGCCCTTCCGGTGCTGGTGGAAAAAACGGGCGCAGAGTATGGCTTAAATGTGCGTGTAAACCAGTATGAGCTGGAAAACTGGATTGAGACTCAGGGGGCGTCCGGCAGTGAATTCGGAAATAACAAAAATGGACACGAAGGCTATATGACAGAGCTTTCCTGCGTATCCAACGGTACGCTGGACAAGTTTTTAACGGAGTGGGAAAAGGTTGTAAACAGCGGCGCCTACAAGCCATCTAAGGATTCCATCAATGAGGAATTTGCAGCGGGTATGCACGCAATGGTTATTATGACCAGCTCCCGTATCCCGACCATCAGCGAGCTGGTGGGAGACAGCTTTAACTGGGGAGTTGCGGCAATTCCTGCCGTATCTGAAGACGATATCGGTGGTGCATATCCCAGTGGCTCCGGCCTGTTTATGATGGATCGTGATGACGAGGCAAAGAAAGTGGCTGCATGGGAATTTGTACAGTATATGGCATCCCCTGAGGCTCAGGCAATGTGGCTTGAGGGAACCGGTTATACGCCTGTCAATGTAAAGTCTCAGGAGCTGGAATCCTATCAGACAGCAGTAGAGGCAGAGTCCAGGCTTCAGGTTCCCTATGATGTGCTGATGCAGTCTGGAATCTCTGTGATTCCGGCCTTTATCCCCAATAACAGCACCATTGATACGGTGATTAAGGATGCAATGCTTTCCTTCGGTGATGGAACAGCAACGAAAGAGGAAACCTTCAACGCCATCAAGGACGGCTGTGCGAAGGCGCTTGAGGATTATTACAGAGCCAACCCTATTGAGTAAGGGAAATGAGTAAGAAGACAGGAAAGGAAGCTGTAAGTGAAACGAGTAATCATTGACTGCGATCCCAGTGCGGATGATGCGCTGGCGCTGATGCTTGCGGCAGCATCTGCAGAGCTTTCGCTGGAAGCGGTGACCGCTGTTTCCGGCGTCTGCGAGGTCGTCCAGAGCGCCCGGAATGCTTTAAACATACTGGAGCTGTGCGGCAGGTCCGATGTATCAGTGGCTGCCGGAGCCAGCCAGCCATTAAAGCGCAGGCTGGAATTTGACGGAAAATACTGCGGCTGTGACGGACTTTCGGAGACGGGGCTTGTCCCCGCCTCTTCCTGTTTGTCAAGACTGCCTGCCGTGGAGCTGATCCACAGGAAACTGGAGGAGCATCCGGGAGAGATTTATATAATATCCATTGCTCCCATGACGAATCTGGCAGAACTTTTGATGAAATACCCTGAGAGCAGGGAGCAGATTGCAGGAATCTATACCATAAACGGCTCTTACGGCGTAGCGCCGGACAAGAGCAGCTGGAATCCCAGGCCCAGCTGGAATGTGCGCACAGACCCGGAGGCGGCAAAATATGTGATTGAATCCGGGATCCCAGTTACAGCGCTGGGACTGGATGTAACGATGAGACTGGAAAATGCCATGGCAGAGCGCCTGATGGCAGAGGGGAATAAAAACGGATGGGCCTTTCAGTTTCTTGAACGGGCTGTGGCCTTTAACCTGAAAAGAGGGCTTGAGCCCTACAGCCTTTTAGTTGATGCCATGGCAGTAGCAGCGGCTGTGCGGCCGGAAATTGCAGAGTATATCCATGGAAAGGCTGCTGTATCAGATCAGGACGGTCTGATGTGCGGTCAGACGCTGTTTGGGGTAAAAGGATATGCGGATCAATGGAACTCCGATGTACGGGCAGCGTACTGCTTTGATTTTGACATCTATATTGACTTGTTCCTAGAAAGGGTATTTTCATGAAATTATCAACCTCCAGCAATATTGTATTTGACCGGCCAGAGGGGCCATTTTTCCATATGGACCGCATGATGCGCTATGCAAAGGAGGCGGGCTTTGATACACTGGATATCAGCTTTTACGACTGGGCTCTTCCCGGTTCTCCGTTTCTTACCGACGAATGGAAAAAATGGATTGATCAGGTGGCAGAGGAAAAAGAGCGCCTGGGGATGCGGTTTGGACAGAGCCATGCTTATACTTATAATTTCCTTTCTCCGGCTCTTACGCCGGAAGAGAGAAAGCACCATGAAGAGCTGACCCTGCGCTCCATTGAATGCTGTTATATACTGGGTTCCAGACTCTGTGTGACCCATCCGGATACTGTGTACGATTCCCCACGTCCAATGGCAGTATCAGAGGAGAAGAATGCAGAATATTTCCGGGAACTTTTGGAGAAAACGGCCCGGTTTGACATGGCGTTTGCAGTTGAAAATATGTGCGACATTACTATTGCCCCCAAGCGGAAATTCGGCGCTTATCCGGAGGAACTGGTAAATCTGGCAAAGCGCGTGGGCGACAGCCGGTTTGGAATCTGCTGGGATTTTGAACATGGGGACATCATGCAGCAGAATCAGAGAGATGCATTAAGACTGATCGGCAGCTATCTGTACGCGACCCATGTATCGGATACCCACAGCGCCACAGACCCGGATTTGATGCACGTTCTGCCTCTTATGGGAACGGTTGACTGGAAAGAGGCGGTACAGACCCTGAGGGAAATTGGATATGAGGGATATTTCAGCTTTGAGGTTAATAATTATGGAAGATATTTCCCAGAATGCCTTCTGCCGGAGGCGCTCAGGCTGATGTACCATGTGGGAGAATATCTGCTTTCCCAGACGGTTTAAAGAAATTGGGAGTACGTCCTGAGAGATGCTTATCTCGTTCAGGGCGTATTTTTGTTATGGAAAATATTTTGAATTTCCGCATGTTGCACTGTGTCCGGGCGTCTGGTGTTCAGGACTCCGGTTTCCGGCCATAAGAAAACCTAAGAGTCTGAAATTTTTCTAAAAACAAAAGCCATATCAAAAACTCGATGCGCTCAGACAGGTTTGATATGACTTTTAACGAAAAATTTAATTCTCCAAGGTTTTCTAATGGCCTTCAAAGTCGTCCTGAACACCAGATGCCAGAGCGCACTGCAACATGCGGAAACTCAAAGAAAATGTCTCTTGAAAAACCGGCATCATATGCCGTATACTGAAATGGACTGAAATATAAGGAATGAGGAGCGTTTTATATGCCAAAGATAAAAAGGGAGACAAAAACGGCCCGCAGCCAGCGGGTTGCTCATATACTGGAAGCCTTAGACCGGGAATACGGCACGGAGCTGATCTGTTATCTGAACCATGAAACACCGTGGCAGCTGCTGATCGCCGTGATTTTAAGCGCCCAGTGTACGGATGCCAGGGTAAATATCGTAACAGCCGGCCTGTTTCAGAAGTACCCTTCTCTGGAGGACTTTGCCGCGGCGGATGTAAAGGAGATGGAGCAGGATATCCATTCCATCGGGTTTTACCATAATAAGGCAAAGAATATCATTCTCTGCGCCAGAGATTTGCTGAAACGGTTTTCAGGTGAGGTACCGGAGTCGCTGGAGGATCTGACCTCCCTTGCGGGCGTGGGGAGAAAGACGGCTAATGTGATCAGGGGAAATGTTTATCATGTGCCAAGCATTGTGGTGGATACCCATGTAAAGCGGATTTCCCGAAAGCTTGGCCTGACCTTGGAGGAGGAGCCGGAAAAGGTGGAGTATGATCTGATGAAGGTGCTGCCAAAGGATCACTGGATTCTGTGGAATATCCATATTATTACACTGGGAAGAACTGTCTGTACGGCCAGAAAGCCAAAATGCGGAGAATGCTTTTTAAAGGAATACTGCCCGTCCTGCGAAGAACCGGTGGTTTTTGATGGAGGTAAGGCATGATGATGACTTCTTATATTGCCCTTGATCTGGAGACGACCGGTCTGGAATCAAAGACGGAAAAAATTACAGAGGCAGCGGCCTTAAAGGTGATTGACGGAACGGTGCGGGAGCGGTTTGTGACGCTGATCAATCCTGGAAGGCCTATTTCAGAGAAAATTACGCAGCTTACGGGAATTACAGATGAGATGGTACGGACAGCGCCTCTCATGGAAAATGTGATTGGAGAGCTTTTGGCCTTTTGTGAAGGTCTTCCGCTTTTGGGCCACAATATCCTCTTTGATTACCGATTTTTAAAGCAGGCAGCAGTAAACAGCCGGTTGGAATGTGAGTTTGAGGCGGTCGATACCCTGACGCTGTGCCGTCATCTGATGCCGCCGGATGAGAAAAAGAATTTATCCGCTTCCTGTACCTGGTTTCAGATTCCCCAGTCTGCTGCTCATCGGGCAGAAGCGGATGCAGAATCAGCCCACCTGCTTTATGAAAAGCTTAAGGCCCTTTATGGGAAGGAACGGGAGGAGCTTTTTGTTCCATGTCCGCTGATCCACAAGGCAAAACGGGAGCAGCCCGCTACAAAAAGGCAAAAAGAATACTTGCAGGATTTGATAAAATGTCATAGAATAGACATAACTCTGCAGACGGATACTTTAAGCAGAAGCGAGGCGTCCAGGCTGATCGACCAGATTATCCTGCAGCGGGGAAGACTTACGGAGCATTCTCTGTCTTCCCGATATAACGGTTTTGCTGGCGGTTCCGGTAAGAGGAAGGGACCGCAGGATTAAAAGAGGTGAAAAAATGCTGAACATGAGAGACCATAAGACAAAGAAGATCATTTCAACCATTATTGTTGTGATCCTGGTACTGGCTATGATCGTACCGATGGCTTTAAGTGCACTGATGTATTAAAGGATCTGTGATACGGGCCAAAATGCCGGAAAAATGGCTTCCGGAATGAAAAGGATATGTGAGAATGAAAAATAAAATGTGGAAAACAGCCCTGACTGTCCTGGCGGCAGCCGGGGCAGTGTGGGCCTTCCCTGGTACAGCCATGGCGGCTCCTGTACTTCCCGATGGGATTCGTGTACAGGGGCAGGATCTGGCAGGAAAAACCTGTGGGGAGGCCCGTGATGTAATAGAGACTTATGAGGAGGAATTGGGAAACTGTCCGGTTATCCTGACCCTGGACGGACAGGAGAAGGAGACCACGGCAAAGGAGCTGGGACTTTACTGGAGCAATGAGAACCAGATTGAGGAAACGCTTAAGGAGTACGCCGGAGGCAGCCTGATCCGCCAGTATATGGTAAAGAAAGATCTTGCTCGGGCTCCGGTAGAGCTTGTGGTTGAAACAGCAGTAGATCCTGAGAAGGTAACAGCTTTTGTGGATACCCACAGCCAGGATATCCTGACGCAGCCTCAGAATGCCTCCATACGCCGGGAAAACGGCGCTTTTGTGATTACAGAGGCAGTTTCCGGCCGCGCGGTTGATACGGAAGCTACGGTTCAGGCGCTGAATGAGGCGCTGGCTAGACAGCAGGAGGGAACAGTCCGGGCGGACGCGGTGATCACGGAGCAGGAGCCGGAGATCACATCGGAGGAACTGGCGTCCATCCAGGATGTGCTTGGCACCTGTACCACAGACTTTTCCAGCAGCGGAGCAGCCCGTTCCACCAATCTTTCCGTGGGAGCGGCCAAGATCAACGGCAGGGTAATGATGCCCGGAGAAGTGCTTTCTGGCTATGAGTGCCTGCAGCCCTTTACAACTTCCAATGGATACAAGACTGCAGCCGCATATGAAAACGGCAAGGTGGTAGACAGTATCGGAGGAGGCGTCTGCCAGATCGCGACCACGTTGTACGGCGCGTCTCTGGAAGCAGAGGTGGAAATTGTTCAGAGGCAGAACCATTCCATGATCGTTACCTATGTGGAGCCTTCCATGGATGCAGCCATTGCGGGAACCTATAAGGATATTAAAATTAAAAATAACTACAGTACTCCCATCTACGTAGAAGCCTATACTTCCGGGAAAAAGCTGACCTTTACCCTCTATGGAAAGGAAACGCGGCCGGAGGGACGAAAGGTGGAGTATATCTCAGAAACCATAGGTACTACCAGTCCCGGTGAACCTCAGCTGATCGTTGACAATACTCTGGCTCCCGGAGCGAAGGTTCGGGTGCAGTCTTCCCATACCGGACTGCGATCCCGGTTGTGGAAGGTGGTTACGGTAGACGGTGTGGAGACGGAGCGCACGCTGTTAAATAAAGATACCTATAATGCTTCAAAGGCAGTCTACCGTGTGGGTCCGGAAGCGCCGGTCAATGCGCCTGTGCAGACCGATCCCGCAGGAGGACAGACTGCCGGAGCAGGGGAAAATACTTCTCCTGAATCACCCGGTGCAGAAAATGTGGCAGGCGGCCCCGGAATGCCGGGAGAAAGCGGAACTGTCCCGGGAGGCGGCCCGGGAGCACCAGCAGGCGGCACAAGCGGCAGCGGGGCGGCCTCAGGCGGTCCGGGAGCACCGGCAGGAGGCGGTCCGGGGGCACTGGAGGGTGCAGGAGGAAGCAGCGGAGCAGTTTCCGGTGGAGGCCCCGGAGCATCGCCAGAGGCCGGAGGCAGCGCAGCAGCTCCGGGAAGCGTCCTGGGAGTTCCCGCCCCATCAGGGGAGGTGGCTCAATGAGAACAGCAGGGCAGGGGCCGGGCGGTTTTGAAAAGCGGGACGGCCATATAAATCCGGGACAGGAGCTGATTTTTGCAGGTTCTGCCGGTCTGGCAGGAGCCAGACGCATCCTGGAAGCAAAAAAGGAAATAATTTCCAGGCGATTTGCTCCCTCATTTTTAAGAGAACTGAAAGAAGAGGAATATTCGGTAAAAAGCTGGCTGGATCAGGCGACAGCGGAAAAAAACAGTCCGGTTACAGCCTGGGAGTTTGCAGGGGAAGGCGGCGTACTGGCAGCACTCTGGAATTTTTCAGGCATCTACTGCACAGGACTGGACGTGGATCTGCGCCTTTTCCCTGTCCATCAGGCGGCAATCGAAATCTGTGAGCTGTTTGAATTAAATCCCTACCGGCTTTACAGTGAAAACTGTGTGCTCCTTGCGGCAGACAGCGGCAGCCGCCTGGTGCGGGAATTAAAGAAGGCGGGGATTCCGGCGGCAGTGATCGGATGGGCGGAAAAAGGCATTGCAAGAAAGCTCCGCCACGGTGAGGAAGCAGCCGGATATCTGGAGCGTCCCCAGCCGGATGAGCTTTTAAAGCTGGGACTGTAATATATGCCCTCAGGGGATTTTTTTAGCAGAATGGAGGATGGTTATGAGAGAAAAAATTCTTGCGGTGATTGAAAAAAACAGCAGGATCGATATAAAGGATCTGGCGGTTTTACTGGGCGAAAGTGAGATTGCAGTGGCAAATGAGATTGCAGATATGGAAAAAGAGCATATTATCTGCGGTTATCATACCCTGATCAACTGGGATAATACCAGTGAGGAAAAGGTAGTTGCGCTGATAGAGGTAAAGGTAACGCCTCAGCGGGGCATGGGCTTTGACAAGATCGCAGAGCGCATTTACCAGTACAGCGAGGTAAACGCTGTGTACCTGATGAGCGGTTCCTTTGATTTTACCGTATTTATCGAAGGAAAGACCATGCGCCAGGTAGCACAGTTCGTTTCCGACAAGCTGGCTCCCATGGAGGCTGTTTTAAGCACAGCTACACATTTTGTACTGAAAAAATATAAGGATCACGGCACTATTATCAGCGAGCCGGTCCAGGATGAAAGGATGCTGATTACCCCATGAGAAATCCCTTATCAGATAAGATCGTAAGTATCCCTCCGTCTGGAATCCGGAAATTCTTTGATATTGTAAACGAGATGGAGGGAGCCATTTCTCTGGGCGTAGGCGAGCCTGATTTTGACACACCCTGGCATATCAGGGAGGAGGGCATCTATTCTCTGGAGAAAGGACGTACTTTTTATACCTCTAATGCAGGCCTTAAGTCCTTAAAGGACGAGATCAGCCGTTATTTAAGCCGCCGTTTTGATGTAAGCTATGATTCAGACAAAGAGATCATGGTTACGGTAGGCGGCAGCGAAGCCATTGATGCAGCCATGCGTGCCATGTTGAATCCCGGGGATGAAGTCCTGATTCCCCAGCCCAGCTATGTTTCCTATGTGCCCTGTGCCGTGCTGGCGGACGGTGTGCCGGTGGTGATTGAACTGGAGGAAAAGGATCATTTTAAACTGACCCCTGAGAAACTTCTGGAAAAGATTACCGATAAAACGAAAATCCTGGTTCTTCCATTTCCAAATAATCCCACTGGAGCGATCATGGAGCGTCATGAGCTGGAAGAGATTGCTAAGATTGTGGTGGAAAAGGATATTTTTGTAATTTCAGACGAAATCTATTCCGAGCTTACATATACAGATAATCACGTTACCATCGCTTCCTTCCCCGGAATGAAGGAAAGAACGGTATTGATCAACGGCTTTTCCAAATCCTATGCCATGACAGGCTGGCGTCTGGGATATGCGGCGGCTCCGGAGATTATTTTAAAGCAGATGTTAAAGATCCATCAGTATGCCATCATGTGTGCTCCCACTACCAGCCAGTATGCGGCGGTCGCTGCCCTTCGGGACGGGGATAATGATGTGGAAATGATGCGTGAATCTTATAACCAGCGCCGCCGGTACCTCTTAAATGCATTTAAGGAAATGGGGATCGACTGTTTTGAGCCGTTGGGCGCCTTTTACACCTTCCCCAATATCAGCCGATTTGGTATGACCTCTGAGGAATTTGCCACAGCGCTGTTAAAAGAGGAAAAGGTAGCTGTGGTGCCGGGAACGGCCTTTGGAGCGTGCGGAGAAGGGTTTGTGCGTATTTCCTATGCGTACTCCCTTAAGAGCTTAAAAGAGGCCTTAGGCCGCATTGAGCGCTTTGTAAAGAACCATGACGGAAAGGCGTGACAGCTATGATGAATATTGTACTTTTAGAACCGGAAATGCCTTCTAATACAGGCAACATCGGCCGCACCTGCGTTGCAACCAATACAAGGCTCCATCTGATCGAGCCTTTGGGCTTTAAGCTCAATGAAAAGGCCTTAAAACGGGCCGGACTGGATTACTGGGATAAGCTGGATGTAAGCGTATACAGCGATTACCAGGATTTTCTTGAAAAAAATCCACAGGCTGCAGGCAATATGTATTTTGCCACAACCAAGGCCCATAAGGTTTATTCTGACGTAAGCTACAGCCCGGACTGTTATCTGATGTTCGGCAAAGAAAGCGCCGGTATTCCTGAGGAAATCCTGGTGGAAAATGAGGAGCATTGCATCCGCATCCCCATGTGGGGCGATATCCGCTCCTTAAACCTCTCCAATTCTGCCGCCATTGTGCTTTATGAGGCCCTGCGCCAGAATGGATTTGAAAAGATGGAGCTGGCGGGAGAGCTGCATCATCTTTCCTGGAATAGCCAGATCTAATATTTATAAATTTACCTTTTATGTTAGGAATTTAATTATTTGTGATAAAATCCCTCCTATTTTATAATCGCTCTTAGATAAAATACACATCTGAGGAGGGATTCCATTATGAGTGGACTTCAAAAGTGGCTTGAAAAATGGCTGATGCCTATAGCACGTGTTCTGGAGAAACAAAAACATCTTCAGGCCGTGAAAGATGGTATAGTAGGTATTGTGCCAATCATTATCATCGGCTCCTTCTGCCTGGTTCCTACAGGTATTGGCAACCTGGTAGGGGGAGGACTGATGGAATGGGTAAATGCCCACAACAACATTCTTACATTTCCCACATATTTTACAACGAACATAATGTCTTTGTATGCGGCGCTTTACATTGCCAATTCTCTTGCAAAGCGTTATAAGCTGAAGAATTCGCTGATTGGTGCTTCTGCAATTCTGGTTCATCTGCTGTTATCTGTAACTGTTACAGAGGATGGAACATGGATGGTGACATATTTGGCGGCAGAGGGCTTATTTACTGCTATTATTTCTGCGATTTTTGCTGTAGAGATTACTCGATTCTGTGATAAGAATCACCTGACGATCAAAATGCCCGAGAGTGTACCTCCTATGGTAGCAGACAGCTTTTCTATTCTGGTTCCACTGATTATTGAGGTTCTTGTCGCTACAGGTGTGGCAGCTTTGTGCCAGAATATAGCAGGAATGGTATTTCCGCAGGTGATTATGAAAGTGCTGGCTCCTGCCATTGCGTCCATGGACAGCCTTCCAATGGTGATGCTGGTGGTGTTCCTTACACAGCTTTTATGGATGTTCGGACTTCACGGTCCTGCGATCACATCCAGCGTGTGGGCGCCTTTTGCAATCGCCAATGCTACAGCCAATGCAGCAGCAGTAGCTGCCGGACAGGATCCGACACATGTATTTACCTTTGGTTTTTATTACGGATTTTTACAGGTAAGTGGCTCTGGAATTACTCTGGGACTGGTACTTCTTATGATGTTTTCTAAGGCGAAGTCCTTAAAAACCATTGGGCGGGTAGGAATTATTCCTTCTCTGTTTGGAATCAACGAACCGATTATTTTTGGAACGCCAATCATCATGAACCCATTTCTGATGATACCGTTTGTACTTGGTCCTGTACTGATTGCGGCAGTGAATTATCTGGCAATGTCTACAGGTTTGGTGGGACTGCCTCTGTGGGAGGCCCCCGGATTTCTTCCTCCTGGTTTTCAGGCTTTTTTACTTACGCTGGACTGGAAAGCGGCCGTTATGTCTGTGCTGAACGTAGTCGTTATGACGGTTATTTATTATCCATTCTTTAAAATGATGGAGGCAGATGAGCTGAAGAAGGAAATGGCAGGAAAGTGACAGAAACAGCTTTTCAGACAGACTCAGATTTAGTAGTGTGTCCTGAAAAGATATGATATAATTGACAGCAAAGGGAGGGATTCACTTGCTGTCAATACGTCAGAAAACAATCGTACGTTATATTTTGGGCCATCCGGGCGGTGTAGCAGGTCATCAGTTGTCAGAACTTCTGCGTGTCAGCGGAAAAACCATACGCAATGACATTTCAGATATAAACCGTTGGATGAAGGAGTATGAAATACGCATCTGTGCTTCGCAGAAGGAAGGGTATTATATACCAGAGGCATATCGGAATCACATGATGAGCGTTTTGGAAAATCAGGCGGATCCTGATATAAAATGGGAGATACACACGCCTCAGGAACGGCGTCTTGCAATTATGGGCAGAGTTCTGGGGCGCCCCGGAATCAGGCTGGATCAGATTGCAGATCGCTTTTGCGTTTCGGAGCAGACGCTATACAAGGATTTTATACATCTTAAAAATACCTTGAGTGAAACCTGCGGCTTTAACCAGTTTGTGATGAAGAGTCATTGTCTGTATGTTCAGGCGGAGGAGTATGATATTTTAAGACTGATCTTTCGCCTGATCTCCAGCTGTATTATGAGCAGTGGTCAGATGATGGATTCTCTTCTCATGCATTGGATGCAGGGGATTGTCAATTTGGGTGAGATATATACATTTTATGGATATACAGTTCAATACTGCCGAGAGAAAAAGCTGATAATTCCGGATCCTGTACTGTATATTTCGTCCTGGCTTATATTTTATGTAAATATGAGACGGGAGGAAGCACATTTTTTGGAAAAGGAAGACAGAAGTCTTCCGGAAGATGAACTTTCCGGTTTTTTGCAGTATATGGATAAAAGTCTGTTTTTGGAACTGGATTCATGTGACTTTGCCTTTCTCTACGATTATTTGAAAGCGATAGGCTTTCCGGCAGAGGGAGGGATGGAGGATCAGGAGGCAGAAGAACTGGCAGCCTGCTTTCAGGAGAAACTGTGGAAGCAGAATCAGATTAAGCTTTCAGAACGGGAAGAGACTGCAGATCTGTATCGATCATTTGTGGGAGATCTGAAAGGTTTGATTCTCAGGATTCATCTGGAAGCGCAATTGTTTGAGTTTACTTCAAAGGCAGAGCAGGATACGCTGAGAGAGGCTTTTGGAGCAATGCTCCTTATGGGTGTTTTGATCAGAGAAAAATATGGCGTGGATGTTACACCGGCAGAATTGAGGCGTTTATCCGGTTATATAGAAGCTGGATGCCCCAGTGAACATCTCAGGGTAAGCATTCAGATGGTAACAGGATCTGACAGCAGCTTTTATTATAGTGTATCACGTTGGATCAGAAATAATTTTTCAGAGAATGTTCGCATCTGTGGAGTTTGTCCGGGATATCTTTTGGAATCTTCCATAGAGAAAAATGAACCGGATATTTTAATGGCTGTAACGCCGCTTAATATACAGTCATCGATTCCGCAGATTACCCTTACAATTCCATTTTCGGTGGAGGAGGGTAACAGGCTTTGGAGATTTATAGAGGATCTTTCTCTGAAGAAACAGACAGAGTTTGTTCTGGAAAGTTTTTTTAACCATGATCGAGTGGTGTTTTTGGAGGGCAATCCCTCCTGGGAGGAAATGGCTGGCGCCGGATGTAGAAATCTGGAAAATACGGGGTGTGTCCGAGCGTGGAAGGAGCATTTAAGAGAATTTTCGGAAAAAGAAGCATGGAGTAAAAGTCCTGTGGCAAATGGCTTTTGCTTTTTATATCCCCGCGAAAAAAAGGATCTTAAGGATGGAATCAGTCTCGTGATAGCCAGAAACAGACGGTCTGATATCCGGGTTATGATGGCAGCGGCTTTTACTCCGGGAAACTATGGAAAGCAGGAAGCTTTGTATGGTTTTTTCAGAAGGTTTTGGAAAGAACAGTTTCTGGCAGAAACGCTTCAGAAAGAAAAAACGGCCTCTGATGTACTGGAAAGAATAAGATCATCTGTTCAGGATTAAATGAAATATAAAATAAAAATTTAGCAGGAGGAAAAAGAAAATGAGGGTTTTAGTTGTATGCAATCTAGGAATGTCAAGTTCGATTTTGGTAAAAAAAATGAAGGATTATGCCGCTTCTCAGGGAGAAGAACTGATGATCAAGGCAGTCAGCAGTGCGGCGGCAGAGGATGAAGCCGGCGAATGGGATGTATGTCTGGTAGGCCCTCAGCTGATGCATGCTGTAGACGAAATTGCAGAAGCAGTAGAAGTTCCTACAGAGGCGGTGGATATGCGTACTTACGCAATGGCTGACGGAGAAGGTGCTCTGAAGCAGGCTAAGGCGCTTTTGGAAAAATAACAGGAGGATAAATCTATGGCGACAATTCATAATGAAGCTGAACCGGAACAGATTGCGTCGGTGGTTTTAATGCCGGGTGATCCGCTTAGGGCCAAGCTGATTGCAGAGGAATATCTGGAGAATTGCATACTGTTTAATCAGGTGAGAAATATGCTCGGTTATACAGGTTGGTATAAGGGCCATAGGATATCTGTTATGGGGGGCGGCATGGGCTGCCCCTCAACTGGTATCTATGCCCATGAACTTTTTTGTAAATACAACGTAGATTCGATTATACGGGTAGGATCATGCGGGGCTTTTTCAGAAGAGGTTGCCATGAGGGATCTGCTTTTGATCCGCTCCTCATGGAGTGAATCATCGTTTGCCAGAGCCTACAGTGGTTTTGAAGGAGATACAGCCTTTCCTTCCGAAGATTTAAACGGACTTTTATCCCAGGCAGCAGAAACATTGGGGCAGTCTTTAAAGCAGGTAAAGGTACATACTGCAGACAGCTTTTACAAAAAGAATAAAGAAGCCAATTTTAAAATCAGGGATCAGTGGGGCTGTGTGGCGGAAGAGATGGAGAGTTTTGCTTTATTTCATGTGGCAGAGGTAAGCGGAAAAAAGGCTGCTGCATTGCTTACAGTCAGCGATCATGCCCTTACCAGAAAGCAGATATCTGCAGAGGAACGGCAGAATTCCTTCCGCTCTATGATTGAAACAGCGCTTTTGGGGGCTGTGCTTAGGTTGGAAGAGATGGAAAAGCGTTTGTAAAATAAAATTCCCATACAAAAATCCGACAGTCCGTCTCAATAGCCGGGACTGCCGGGTTTTATGTAGGTACTTTCTGTTGCTCAGGCTGTTTTATGCCTGAGCAGGATTATATTTGAAAGCGCCGGGAACATTTTTTGACGGATCATATTCCTCCAAAATTTTGCCGTAGCGTTCTCTATAGTCGTTGTCTACAGGGATTTGTGGGAATACCTTGCAGGCTTCTTCAAAGAAATGTTTGGAACCACGACCCATAGCTTTGCCTCTTACCGTATGTTTGTCAAGAGCCAGATCCATAATTTCAGGCTTTTTGCCCATAGCAGCCTCTTTGATGATAATGTTCTTTAAGAAGTCGCTGGAACGGTCTTTATTGCTGGAACACAGGATGCGGATTGCATGAATGAAGTACATAGGCTGATCGCCATCATCATAAGGGAAATTTTTGCGCATTTCATTCATAGTGTTTACATAGACAGCCGCGTTCAGATTTCCAAAGCCAATGTCTTCAACAGAGATTGTAAGAAGTCTGCGCCAGAGCTTTTCAAGGAAAATAGGGCCAGATACATACAGTTCATAAGCATACTGGCAAGCCTGTTCTTCCATGGCTCTGCGTATGGCTTTCTGAAGACTGGATATAATTTCATCTGCGGCAAAGCCGTTTCTCGTTTGTGATCCGGCCCAGATATTATAATCTTGTGGTTGAATTTCCATAATTAATTCTCCTTTTTCTGATATAATTCAATGAGTTCAATAATAACGGTTTTTAAAGTTTCGGCTCCCATGATCTGATCCTCGGCGTGGCACATCAGAAGAGAAATCTGGGGAGTAAGAGATGTCACTTCTTCTTCCAGAACCCCAATATGGGACTGGTGTGCCTGTGCCATATTGTTATCTCCTTCCTTCAGCAGTTCGCGGGCTTTTTCAAAATTCCCCTTTTTAGCTTCGGAAAGTCCATTCATATAGCAGGATTTAGCCGCGCCTGCATAGGTCACGATGTACATGGCAGTTTCAGCCATTTTTTCAATGTTTACCATTTCAGTACCTCCGTTTATTTTAAGTCAGGCCAGTATCCTTTGTTTGCCTCGATGTATTCATCCAGCAGCTTCTTCGCCACATTAGCGCTGGGAACGGTTTTAGAAAGGGTAAGAGCCTGCCAGAGCTTATGATAGCTTCCCTCGATCCAGGCATCTACCGTCAGCTTTTCCACAGCAACCTGCTCTTCCATCAGCCCCTTCTGGAAAGTAGGGATTTTTCCGACGGTTAAAGGCTCATATCCGTCTTTGCCCACGATACAGGGGATTTCCACCATGGCGTCAGGTGAAAAATTTTCAATAGCGCCGTTGTTTTCTACAATCAGAAGCATACGTTCTCCGGTATTATAGGCCAGAGCAGTAGCCAGATCTACGATAAAGCTGGCATGGATGCCAATTTGCAGGCTGGTTCCTTCGGAGGTTCCTGTCTGAGCAATGCGGGCGCATTCTCCAAATACGCTTTTTTCACGTGTATCAATTACCTGACGGGCTCTTGTGTATTCCGGATCTGTATGTGCTATCATATCATCTGGAAAGAGATAGTACTGAAGATAGGAATTGGGAGAATGGGTTGGATCGAGAGTTACAATGTCCTTGACCTTGCGCGCTGTTTCAAGCCAGCTGTTATCCGTAAAATCTGAGGCATTTTCACTTGCCGCCACATTTCCGTACTTTAATTCATGCTCCAGAAGCTTGTCGATATATTCATTTCCATCCTTATCCTTAATGGAAGTGTACCAGCCGAAATGGTTCAGCCCATAATACCGGATTGTCATATCCTTACGGCTTTCAAAGCCAAGAATCTTTGCAATGCTGTTTTCAATGCCGATAGGCATATCGCAGATATTGATGACTCTGGAGTGGGGACGAAGCCGTCTGCATGCTTCCGCTACAATGGCGGCGGGGTTAGAGTAATTGAGCATCCAGCAGTTAGGAGAGTACTTCTCCATATAGTCAATATTCTCAATAACGCCTCCGATGGAACGCATACCATAGGCAATACCGCCAGGGCCACAGGTTTCCTGGCCTACGACGCCGTATTTTAAAGCGATCTGTTCGTCCTTTTCCCTCATTGGAAGCTGTCCTACACGGATATGGGCCAGACAGAAGTCTACATCTGTATAGGCGGCTTCCGGGTCAGAAGTGGCCAGAAATTCAATTTCCGGATCCTTCTCTTTTACAATGATTTCACAGGCTTTTGCCAGACGATTCTGGCGTTCTTCATCATTGTCATAAAGCTTGATTGAGCGAAGGGGAAGCTTGTCCAGATTATCCAAAAGCATAAGGATAATCTCAGGCGTATAGGTGCTTCCTCCTCCGGCGATTACTACTGAAAATTTTTTCATTGCTGAATGCTCCTTTCTCGTAACATCTGAAGTCAGTATAGCGTGTTTGGATTTTTTCGACAAATCCATTTTTTCCTCTTTATTAGGAAGAAGATTTTAAATATGTAATAATCCCATCTGGCATTACATACGTTAGAATGTGTTTGAAGCTTAGAATAGCGTCTGCCAGGGGGCAGACTTCACAGATGGAGGGGTAGGATGATCGACAGATATTTGGAAGCGCTGGAACAATATGAAATGGAAATCATATCTGTGAGAAAGGGAAGGGGGGCCTGGATCTGCGAGACGGATCAGGGGCTTAAGCTTTTACGGGAATACAGGGGGACTGTGAGAAGACTGGAAATAGAAGACCAGATTCTGGGAATGATAGATACCCGTACAAGCCTGCGGACAGACCGGTACGAGAGAAACCGGGAAGGCGGGCTAGTGACTATGGCGGGAGACGGAACACGCTACATATTAAAGGAGTGGTTTTCCGACCGGGAATGTAATATAAGAGACAGCTATGAGGTCCGTCAGTCCATTGCCCGCCTTGCCATGCTCCATGCCCAGCTGGCCCGGATTCCCTTTCAGGAGGAATGGCGCATGGGTTCGGTCTGCAGGGAACAGGCAGGTCCGGAGATGAACCGCCATATCAGGGAAATGCAGAAGGCCAGAAGCTTTATCCGCAGAAAACGGGGAAAGACGGAATTTGAGCTTTGCGTCATTGGAAATTATGACGGCTTTTATGAGCAGGCAAAAGAAGCGGCGGATGAGATGATGAGGCTCTGGGAAAGAAACGGAGCGGCTGCCGGACAGCATATAACAGAGGAGGATGGACAGTTGATGGCAGCAGAGCTGTCCGCAGAGTCTGTTTCAGGCCTTTCTCTCTGCCATGGGGACTTAGACCAGCATCATGTGCTCATGGGGCGGGGATATACGGCCATTGTGGAGTATAACCGGATGCATCTGGGAATCCAGGCGTCGGATCTTTACCGCCTGATGAGAAAAGCTCTGGAAAAGCATGGCTGGGATACAGAGCTTGGCCTGTCCATGCTGGATTCCTACCAGCGGGTGCGCCCTATGGACCGGAGGGAGCGAAAGAGTCTGGCCTGTATGTTCCTCTTTCCGGAAAAATACTGGAAGCAGCTGAATTTCTATTATAATACAAACAAGGCCTGGATTCCGGCTAAAAGCACGGATAAGCTCAAAAGCCTGGAGGATCAGGAGCCGGCCCGCCGCCGGTTTATCCGCCGACTGATGGCAGAGTGCGGGTAAGTCCTGAAAATGGTGTGGAAAGCCGGGAAAAATGCAAAAACTCAGCCACATTCCCTCTTGCAATACAAAAAATTCTATGCTATACTGATTAAGCTGTCCTGAATATGGAGAGCAGTTTTAGCGCCTGCGTGAGTCAGGAACTTGCGGTAAGGGCGTGTATAACTTAAAAGATGCTGATATCTGTGCGTTCTGGTGACGGCCCCGGCCGGCTGCCTGCAGTGTACAGAGGCAGATTGGCATACAAGGCCGCGGTCGGAAACCGCAAATAATCAGAGAGGTGAATGAAAATGAGAGAAGGAATCCATCCAAATTACTACCAGGCAAAGGTAGTTTGCAACTGTGGCAACGAGTTCGTAACAGGCTCCACAAAGCAGGACATCCACGTTGAGGTTTGCTCCAAGTGCCATTCTTTCTATACTGGCCAGCAGAAGGCTGCTGCTGCCCGTGGACGTATTGACAAGTTCAATCGTAAGTATGGCATTAACGCCCAGTAATAAGCGAGAAAAAATCAAGGGGTTGAGCCTGAGAGATCAGGCTCAGCCCTTTTGTGTTCTTTTGGCAAAACACAGCCGCAGCTTGCTGCGGCAGGGAGAGGAAATGATACAATGAAATATTCTGGAATCGGCGGTCAGGCGGTGATCGAGGGCATCATGATGCAGAACGGTGACGATTACGCCATTGCAGTCCGAAAGCCTGACGGAGAGATTGAGGTAAAAAGAGATCGGTATGTGAGTCTTACGGAGAAATACCCCATCCTGGGCCTTCCTTTTATCCGCGGCGTTTTCAAATTTGCAGACTCTATGGTGGTGGGGATGCGTGCTTTAACCTGGTCCTGCAGCTTTTTTGAGGATGATGAGGATGCTCAGCCGGGAAAGTTTGAGCAGTGGCTGGACCGGGTATTCGGTGAAAAGCTGGAAAGTATTCTTATGACGGTTGTCATGATTTTTTCTTTTATTATGGCAATCGGCATTTTCATGCTGCTTCCCCTTGGGATCGCCCGTATCTGTAAGCCTTTTATCCCTTCGGAAACGGCGATGGCGGTTCTTGAGGGCGTGATCCGCATTGTGATTTTTATTATCTATATTAAACTGGTATCCCGTATGGAGGATATCCGCCGTACCTTTATGTACCACGGTTCGGAGCATAAATGCATCAACTGTCTTGAGCATGGACTGGCTTTAAATGTAGCCAATGTCCGGGGCAGCTCCAAGGAGCACAAGCGCTGCGGAACCAGTTTTATCATGATTGTAATGATCATAAGTATCCTGTTTTTTATGGTGATTCGTACGGATACAGTCTGGCTGCGCTTTTTAAGCCGGATCGTGCTGATACCGGTGATCGCAGGCGTGTCCTATGAGTTTCTCCGATTTGCAGGCCGCCATGACAGTAAGCTTGTAAACCTTTTGAGCCGTCCCGGCATGTGGATGCAGGGTCTGACCACCACAGAGCCGGATGACTCCATGATCGAAGTGGCGATCGCGGCAGTGGAAGAGGTTTTTGACTGGAAAGCGTACCTGGATGAAAACTTCCCAGGCTGGAAGGAAACAGAATGAGTGCGGAGAGAGTATGGGAAGAGACGACCTTAGGACAGCTTTATGAGTCCGGGAGGAAAAAACTGGAAGAGTCCGGAGTGCCGGACGCTGCGCTGGATGCCAGACTTTTGCTGCTGGAGGCGTTTGATCTGAATTTTGCCTCTTTTCTCACCAGAAGAGACCAGCCTCTTTTTAAACAGGCCATTGGTGGAGAAGAGGAAATTTACAGGCTAAAACAGGCGGCAGAACAGTATGAACAGGTGGTTCTTGCAAGAGCAGAGAGGATTCCCCTGCAACATTTGACTGGCTGCCAGTGCTTTATGGGACTGGAATTTAAGGTAAATGAATGGGTGCTTATTCCCAGACAGGATACGGAAACACTGGTGGAGCGTGTTTTGGAGGAAAACAGAGATAAAAACAGCGCCATACTGGATGTGTGCACCGGCTCCGGCTGTATTGCTATAAGCCTTGTAAAAATGGGGGAATACCGCTCAGTGACCGCTCTTGATATCTCTAAGGAAGCGCTCAAGGTGGCAGAGGCTAACAGGGAAAGGATCCTGGGAGAAGAAAAGGAGCGGCTCCAGCTGATAAAAAGCGATATGTTTGAAGGGCTGGAACCCAAAGCGCAGTTTGACGTTATTGTGTCCAATCCGCCCTATATCCCCTCAGAGGTCATAGAAGGACTGGAACCTGAGGTGCGGGATCATGAGCCGCGGCTGGCTCTGGACGGGGAAGCGGACGGGCTGAAATTTTACCGGATTCTGGCAGAACGTTCCATGGCATATTTAAAGCCCGGAGGGAAGATCTATATGGAGATAGGCTTTGACCAGGGGAAGGACGTTTCAGAGCTTTTTGAACAGGCCGGTTTTGAGGGCCTTAAGGTGATAAAGGATATGGCCGGGCTGAACCGGGTGGTGCAGGCTAAAAGGCCGTGATGATAGGAGAGAGAAGATTATGTTTGATAAACTGGATGATATACTGATCCATTACGAAGAACTGATGCTGATGCTGGGGGATCCTGATGTGACTCAGGATACAAAGCGTTTTACCAGACTGATGAAGGAGCAGGCGGATCTGGCTCCCATCGTAGAGGCATATAAGCAGTATAAGCAGGCGAAACAGGATGTGGAAGACAGCCTTGCAATGCTGGAAGAGGAGAGTGATGAAGATCTTCGGGAAATGGCGAAGGAAGAACTGTCTGACGCAAAGAAGCGCATCGAGGAGCTGGAGCATGAATTGAAGATCCTCCTTCTTCCCAAGGATCCAAATGATGAAAAGAACATCATTCTGGAGATCCGTGCAGGTGCAGGCGGAGACGAGGCAGCCTTGTTTGCTGCCGAGTTGTACCGGATGTATTCCAATTATGCGGACAGCCAGCGCTGGAAGGTGGAGATCGTAAGCTTAAATGAAAACGGGATCGGCGGCTTTAAGGAAGTGGTAGCCATGGTTACGGGAAAGGGCGCATACTCCAAGCTGAAATACGAGAGCGGCGTGCACAGGGTACAGCGTGTGCCTGAGACAGAGTCCGGCGGACGAATCCATACTTCCACAGCGACGGTAGCCGTGATGCCTGAGGCTGAGGATGTAGACGTACAGATCGATATGAATGACTGCCGCATCGACGTAATGCGTGCCTCTGGAAACGGCGGGCAGTGTGTAAATACCACAGACTCTGCCGTGCGTCTTACCCATATTCCCACAGGAATCGTAATCTACAGCCAGACGGAGAAATCCCAGCTTCAGAATAAGGAAAAGGCCTTCCGCCTCCTGCGCTCCAAGCTCTATGATATTGAGCTTGAGAAAAAGCAGAATGCAGAGGCAGCAGAGCGCCGCAGCCAGATCGGTACCGGCGACCGTTCGGAGAAAATCCGTACCTACAATTTCCCACAGGGCCGTGTGACGGATCACCGGATCAATCTGACCCTTTATAAGCTGGATAAGATTTTAAACGGAGATATCCAGGAGATCCTGGATGCCTGCATTGCCGCAGATCAGGCAGCAAAGCTGGCTAAGATGAATGAGAACTAAATGTAACTATTCAGAACGGGCATCTTCTTGTCCGGCAAAGCCGAACAAGAAGCATCGGAGATTCCTCCGATGTGAGAACTGAATAGTTACAACTAAATAAAGAATACGGAACGAACGAATACGAAAGGGTTGGCGCAGAGCTGTGTGGAGATCACCACAAAGCTGCGCCAGCCGTCTTTTATGTTATGGAAGAAAAAATATCGGTCAGATCAGTCCGGCCATTGCAGGGAGTCCCAGGCTCACCGCAGGGATATAGGTCACCATGAGAAGCCCTACAAGAATTGCCACATAGTACCAGAGCATATAGGGCATGACGCGGGAAAGGGAACTTCGCCCGACCTTGATGGCTACAAACAGGGTATTTCCCACCGGCGGAGTAATATTTCCGATACAGAGGTTGTATACCAGGATCAGGCCGAACTGAACCGGATCCATGCCAAAGGTCTTAACCACCGGAAGAAACAGGGGAGTGAAGATCAGGATAGCCGGAGTTACGTCCATAAAGGTTCCTGCGATTAAAAGGATGACATTCATGATCAGCAGGATGATAATGGGATTGCTTGTAAGGCCTAAGAGGGCGTCGGAGATGGCCTGAGGGATCTGGGTAAAGGCCATGACCCAGCCAAGGATATTGGAAACGCCGATCAGGAATACAACCATACCGCTCATCTTGGCGCTGTCTACTGCGATTTTCCAGAAGGATTTTAAAGTAATGTTGCGGTAGAGGATGCCGAGGATCAGGGCGTAGATTACCGCAATGGCAGAGCCTTCTGTGGCTGTAAACACACCGCCGATGATGCCGCCGATTACCACTACGATCAGGGAAAGGGAGGGCAGGGCTCTGAGGGTGCAGCCCCACAGGTTTTTCCAGTCGTATTTTCCAGGGATTCCCTTATAGCCTTTTTTCTTTGAAATGATCACAGCAACTGCCATACAGGCCACCGCCCAGATGATGCCCGGAATATAACCGGCCATAAAGAGTGCTGCCACAGAGGTGCCTCCGGCTGCCAGAGAATAGGTGATCAGGGCATTGGAGGGCGGGATTAGGAGGCCTGAGGGAGCAGAAGCCCCATTGGTGGCAGCACAGAGCGCCTTGTCATAGCCCTGTTCCTCTTCGCCCTTTTCCACCATACTTCCTACGGCTGCTGCTGCGGCAGAGGCCGAACCGGAAATAGCGCCGAAAAGGGCGTTTGCCCCTACGTTTGTCACTAAAAGGGCACCGGGCAGCTTGCCAAGGATTGCCATCACAAAATCAACCAGCCGTTTGGCGATGCCGCCCTGGTTCATCAGGTTTCCTGCCAGGATAAAAAAGGGAATGGCCGTCAGGCTGAATTTGCTCATGCCCACAAAGATACGCTGAGCGCCGGTTACCACCGATACTTCCAAAGGCACGGTCCGCAGGATGGCGATCAGGGCGGAAATGCCGATGGAATAGGAAATCGGTACGCCGACGATCAGGAGCACGGCCAGAACAACAATTATGATAAGCAGAGATTCCATTGCCATAAGTCTATGCCTCCTTTTCTTCCTGCGCCGTAATGACGCCGTTTTTTGAGATATCAACGATGTTGAGAACTGTATAGATCATGTTTAAAATACCGCATAAAGGCATTACCACATAAAACACACCTACAGTAACGCCCAGGGCAGAGGTCATCTGTCCCATGGCGAGGCTTGTGATCTTGATGCCGCCGTATACCAGGATGATCAGGGAAAAGGCAAATGCGATAAGCTCTCC
This sequence comes from Enterocloster sp. HCN-30185, assembly GCF_037890305.1. Taxonomy (NCBI): domain Bacteria; kingdom Bacillati; phylum Bacillota; class Clostridia; order Lachnospirales; family Lachnospiraceae; genus Enterocloster; species Enterocloster sp. HCN-30185. The sequence goes on along the minus strand of NZ_JBBKBT010000005.1, from coordinate 99,456 downwards.
AAAGATTGCGAGGAGCTTCTGGATGCCGGGAGTGAAATGGTCTGTGACAATGGGAATATTCATATGTCCCCGTTCTCCTGTGATGATGGAAGCGCCTAAAAGGCTGGCCCATGCAAAGAGGTAAGCCACAAGCTCCTCAGACCAGGGGGACGGATTCTGTAAGATGTATCGGGTAAATACCTGCCAGCAGGTGAGCGCAACCATAGCGATCAGGCTGGCGCCTGCCAGTATATTTAAAAGGGATGTAAGTACATTTCTCAGCTTTTTCATGCCGGTCACCTCCTTTTAGGATTCAGCTGACGGATACTTCTGGTTGTAAGCCTGTATCGCATCATAGATGGGAACAAAATCCGGGTGCTGGTTCAGCATGGATTCATGCATGGGAATAACCGCTTCCTTAAATGGGGCTGTATCCGGGTAGAGGAAATTCACCTTCTGGTCTCCGGAAGCCCGTTTTTTAGCCGCATCCACTGCGATGGTCCATTCCTCTCTCTGGATCTGATTCACGAGGTCAAAGCCCTCATCAAAAATGGCTCGTTCTTCCGGGGACAGACTGTCCAGAAAAGCAATATTTCCGATCAGGATATCAGGGATCATTTGGTGCATATCGTAGGAATAGTATTTGCATACATCTCCATGACCGTTGTCCGTCAGAGCCAGTTCATTATTTTCTGCTCCGTCGATGATCTTGGACTGGAGGGCCGTGTACACATCTCCAAAGCCCATGGGAGTGGCAGAGCCTCCTAAAAGGTTCATCATCTGTACGTTGGTAGGGGACTGCTGGACGCGGATCTTAAGTCCCTTTAAATCAGCAGGAGAATGGATGGGCTTATTTACCGTATAGAAATTCCGGGTGCCTGCATCCAGCCAGGTAACAGCCTCAAAACCAGCTTGTCTGGTTGATTCAAAGATGGGTTCCGTGATGGAAGTATCATCCATGGACGCATGGTAGGCTTCGCTGGAAGAAAACAGATAGGGAAGATTAAACAGAGTGTAGTTCTGGCTGAAGGTTTCCAGAAGAGAGTTGGAAGCCACGCAGAAATTGATGGCGCCTGTCTGCGTCAGCTGAACCATTTCGTTCTGAGAACCTAAAAGCTCGCTTGGAAATACTTCCACATCATATTTGTCTCCCAGCCTGCTTTCGATAAATTCTTCAAAAGCAGCCAATGCTATGTGGGTGGGATGGTTCGTGGACTGGTTGTGACCGATCCGGACGATTATTGTTTCGCCGCCGGAGGCACTGCTGCAGCCGGTAAGCAGTCCGGCAGATAGCGCGGCTGTCAGTGCCAGCGCTGCTGCGCAAAATCTCTTCCTCATAAAAATCTTCCTTTCTGTATTGTATTTTGAGAATCTTCATCACTCCTATTATATCAATTATGGACAGGGGCTTCCAGAAAAATACTGGGAAAATGTAGTAAAAACAATACAGATTTGATAAAATAGCTTACAGTAATGAAGCGGGAGAATATACAGGATGAACGAATGCAGAAAGCCGGAATGCAGCGCTGAAAAACAGGAAATATATGAAGAACAGAAAGAAAAAATCATGGAAATCGCCATGCGTGCCGGGCATATCCTTTTGGAAAATGGGGCGGAGATCTCACGGGTGGAGGAAACTATTGACCGGATCTGCCGTCATTACGGGATTGAATCCGCCAATTCCTTTGTACTGAGCAACGGTATTTTTTCTACCATGGGGAACGAAAGGGAAAGCTTTTTTGCCAGGGTACAGCACATTCCTGTCAGCGGGGCGCACTTAAACCGTGTGGCGGCTGTAAATCAGCTTTCCAGGGAGATTGAAGAGGGAAAGCATACGGTAGAGGAGCTTGGGAGATGCCTGGATGATATTGAACAGATGCCCGGAAAGAGAAAGGGCGTTCAGATCGGGGCTTCGGCGGTGGGAAGCGGGGCGTTCTGCTATCTGCTGGGCGGCGATCTGGCAGACAGCGCAGCTGCTTTTCTGTCCGGCCTTGTGCTGTATGTCTATATTTTATATATAGGGAAAAATCTGTCAAAACTGGTGCAGAATATTCTGGGAGGAGCTCTGGTGACCTTCTGCTGCGTGGTGCTTTACCATCTGGGGCTGGGCCATCACATCAGCTCCATGATCATCGGTTCTGTGATCCCCATGATTCCGGGAGTGGCGTTTACAAACGGGATCCGCGATATTACGGATGGAGACTACATTGCCGGTTCTGTGCGGATGATGGATGCAGGGCTGGTGGTTTTAAGCATTGCCCTGGGAATGGGATTTGTACTTACCATGTACTATAGATTGACAGGAGGAAATCTTTTATGAATGCGTTTCCATGGGGAGAACTGGCAGGGGAAATGGCTGCCGCCGCAGTAGGAACGGCTGCTTTTTCAGTCCTCTTTTCTGTGCCGAAAAAATATTACGGGCTTTGTGCTGCCTGTGGTGCCATCGGCTGGCTGGTGTATTTCTGTTTTCACTGGGACGGACTTTCGCCCGCAGAGTCTACGTTCGTTTCCGCAGCTGCCGTAATCTTTCTGTCCAGGCTCTTTGCGGTCTGGGAGCGCTGTCCGGCTACCCTGTTTATGATTCCAGGTATTTTCCCTATTGTTCCCGGAGCCGGCATCTACTGGACTGCCCACTACATTGTCACCGACCAGCTGGCGCTGGCAAGCCGCACGGGATTTGAGGCCGTGAAGGCAGCGGCAGCCATTGTGCTGGGAATTATATTTGTATTTGAAATCCCCCAGAGGTTTTTTGGGAGGATTGCAAAGAGAAAGGAGTAGTTATGATAGAAATATGCTGCGGAAGCTATGAGGATGCCCTGGCCGCCTGGAAGGGAGGCGCAGAGCGGATCGAATTAAACAGTGCGTTGTATCTGGGAGGCCTGACGCCTTCCATCGGCAGTCTGCGGCTGGTAAAGGAAAATACGGGATTGAAGGTGATTTCCATGGTACGGCCCAGAGGAGCGGGATTTAGCTACACAGAAGCGGAAACAGAGCAGATGTTTGCAGACGCCCGTATTTTGATGGAAAATGGAAGCGACGGGCTTGCTTTTGGCTTTTTGACATCTGAGGGAAAAATTGACAGTGAAAGGACAGGCCGTATGATCCGCCTGATCCATGAATTTCATGGGGAAGCCGTATTCCACAGGGCTTTTGACTGTGTGGAGGATCCATATGAAGCCATTGAGGAGCTGATCCGCCTGGGAACAGACCGTATTCTCACCAGCGGGCTTAAGGAAAAGGCAGCTGCCGGAGCCGGTCTTTTAAAGGAGCTTCAGGAAAACTATGGAAACCAGATCCAGCTTCTGGCAGGAAGCGGCATCAACGCAGATAATGCAAAAGCGCTGTTGGAGGAAACCGGCCTTACCCAGGTTCATTCCTCCTGCAGGGACTGGAAGCGGGATGAAACTACCACAGGCCCTTGGGTGAATTACTGCTTTGCTCCGGTGCCTCATGAAAATGATTACGATGCAGTAAATGAAACGCTGGTAAGAAAGCTGAAAGGGAGTGTATGATGAAAAAGAACAGTAAAACGCTGAGGTATCTGATGACAGCGGCGGCCGTAACTCTTTCCGCTCTTTTGCAGGCCTTTGCTATGAATGTTTTTTTAACGCCTACGGGGATTCTTCCCAGCGGCTTTACGGGAGTGGCCCGTCTGACGGAGCAGATTACAGGCCTGTTGGGGATTCATTTTTCTACTTCCCTGGGAATGATCGCTTTAAATGTGCCGGTTGCCATTTTCTGTTACCGCCACATTGGAAAGAAATTTGTGATTTTCTCTATGATCCAGGTTTTTTTGGCCAGCTTCCTTTTGAAACTCTCCCTGTTTGAGCCTTTGTTTGAGGATGCGCTTTTAAATATCTGCTTTGGAGGCTTTATCTACGGTCTGGCTATTGTGGTTGCATTAAAAGGAAACGCTTCTACCGCAGGGACGGACTTTATCGCCCTTTATGTGTCAAACCGTCTGGGAAAGGCCATCTGGCAGTATGTATTTGCCTTTAACGCAGGAATGCTTTGTGTGTTCGGTTATCTCTTTGGCTGGAAATACGCGGGCTATTCCATTATGTTTCAGTTCATTTCCACAAAGACCATTGACAGCTTTTATCATCGGTATAAGAGGGTAACGCTTCAGGTGACAACGGAGGAGCCGGAAGCGGTGGTAAAGGCGTATGTAGGTCAGTACCGTCACGGAATCTCTGTCCTGGACGGCCACGGAGGCTACAGCGGAAAGAAGATGAGCCTGCTCCACACCGTTGTCTCCGCGTATGAGGTTCAGGATATTGTCCACCTGATGCGCCAGGTGGATCCCCATGTAATTGTAAATGTTCTGCCCACAGAAACATTTTTCGGCGGCTTTTATCAGAAACCCATTGAATAAAAATCCTTAATATTCCCAAAATATTGCTTCCAGTATTTGAAAATCAGGGGATTGTATGGTATAGTGGGGAAAGAAATAATGGTCGGATCCGCTGCGCGGCGGATCTGCAAGGAGGAAATATATGAAGGGAATCATACTTGCCGGAGGAAGCGGAACCAGACTGTATCCGCTGACAAAGGTTACATCCAAGCAGCTTCTGCCTATTTACGATAAACCCATGATCTATTACCCGCTGTCTGTGCTGATGAATGCAGGAATCCGGGATATACTGATCATTTCCACACCGGAGGACACGCCCCGGTTTAAAGCGCTTTTGGGAGACGGACATCCCTTTGGCATCAATTTAAGCTATGCGGTTCAGCCAAGCCCCGACGGACTGGCTCAGGCCTTTATCATCGGGGAGGAATTTATCGGCGGCGATTCCGTTGCCATGGTTTTAGGCGATAATATTTTCCATGGACAGGGTCTTACAAAGCGGTTAAAGGCTGCGGCTGCCAGGGAAAAGGGCGCAACCGTGTTCGGCTACTATGTGGACGATCCGGAGCGTTTCGGCATTGTGGAGTTTGATGAAAAGGGAAAGGCTATTTCCATCGAAGAAAAGCCGGAGAAGCCAAAGTCAAACTACTGTGTCACAGGACTTTATTTTTACGACAATCGTGTGGTAGAGTACGCAAAGAACTTAAAGCCTTCTGCCAGAGGAGAGCTGGAGATCACAGACTTAAACCGCATCTATCTGGAAAACGGCGAGCTGGATGTGATCCTTTTGGGACAGGGCTTTACCTGGCTGGATACGGGAACCCATGAGTCTTTAGTTGAAGCTACCAATTTCGTAAAGACCGTAGAAACCCACCAGCACAGAAAGATTGCCTGCCTGGAGGAAATCGCCTACTTAAACGGCTGGATCACGAAGGAGCAGGTTCTTGAAACCTATGAAGTGCTTAAGAAAAATCAGTACGGAAAGTATTTAAAGGATGTTCTGGACGGCAAATATGTGGATAAGCTGAAGGAACAGCAGAGTTTGGAGGAATAGAATCAATGAAGATCATCGTTACCGGCGGAGCCGGATTTATCGGAAGTAACTTTGTACACCATATGGTAAATAAATACCCGGATTATGAGATCATCAATCTGGATCTTCTGACCTATGCAGGCAATCTGGAGAATTTAAAGCCGGTTGAAAATAAGCCCAACTACAAGTTCGTAAAAGGCGATATTGCAGACAGAGCATTTATCTTCGATCTGTTTGAGAAGGAAAAACCGGATATGGTGGTGAACTTTGCGGCTGAGAGCCATGTAGACCGTTCTATTACTGATCCGGAAGCCTTTGTGCGTACCAATGTAATGGGAACTACTACACTGCTGGATGCCTGCCGTACCTACGGTATCAAGCGCTATCATCAGGTGTCAACGGATGAGGTGTACGGAGATCTGCCATTAGATCGTCCGGATCTCTTCTTTACAGAGACGACCCCTCTTCACACATCCAGCCCTTATTCTTCCTCCAAGGCAAGCGCAGACCTTTTCGTGCTGGCTTACCACAGGACCTACGGGCTGCCTGTGACCGTATCCCGCTGCTCCAACAACTACGGTCCCTATCATTTCCCGGAGAAGCTGATCCCCTTGATCATCAGCCGTGCTCTGGCAAATGAGGAGCTTCCCGTATACGGAACCGGTGAAAATGTCCGTGACTGGCTCCATGTGGCAGACCACTGCGAGGCCATTGATCTGGTGATCCACAAGGGCCGCGAGGGCGAGGTTTACAATATCGGCGGACACAACGAGCGCACCAATCTGGAGGTTGTGAAGACCATCTTAAAGGCCCTGGACAAGCCGGAGAGCCTGATCCGCTTCGTTACAGACCGTCCGGGTCACGATATGCGCTATGCCATTGACCCCACCAAGATCGAGACAGAGCTTGGCTGGAAGCCAAAGTATAACTTTGACACAGGCATTGAACAGACCATCCAGTGGTACCTGGACAATCAGGACTGGTGGAAAAATATTTTAAGCGGCGAGTACAGCAGCTATTTTGATAAAATGTACGGAAACCGCCTGTAAATAAGAGAAACAAACGTATGGCTGACGGCGGCAAAGGCACTTAAAGAGAGTACATTTGCCGCTGCCAGCCTTTGTGCCATAGTAGAGATTCTAAAAGAATGAGGAGTTAAGTATATGAGAGTTCTGGTGACAGGTGTAAAGGGACAGTTAGGCCATGATGTGATGGATGAGCTGGCAGCAAAGGGAATCGAAGGCATTGGCGTGGATGTGGAGGAAATGGATATCACAGACGCAGATGCCTGCCAGAGAGTGATAAAGGAAGCAAAACCTGACGCAGTGATCCACTGTGCAGCATATACTGCAGTAGATGCGGCGGAAGACAATGTGGAGCTGTGCCGGAAGGTCAATGCAGACGGAACCAGAAATATTGCAAAGGTCTGCAAAGAGCTGGATATCAAGATGATGTACATCAGTACAGATTATGTGTTTAACGGACAGGGAGAACGGCCCTGGGAGCCGGATGACCACAGAGAGCCTTTAAATGTCTATGGACTGACAAAATATGAGGGTGAGATTGCAGTAGAGCAGAATGTGGAGAAATTCTTTACTGTCCGCATTGCCTGGGTATTCGGCATTAACGGAAAGAATTTCATCAAAACCATGCTGCGCCTGGGAAAGGAACGGGGAGCGGTGAGTGTAGTGGACGACCAGATCGGTTCTCCTACCTATACCTATGATCTTGCAAAGCTTCTGGTGGAAATGATACAGACTGACCGTTACGGCCGCTACCATGCTACCAATGAGGGACTGTGTTCCTGGTATGAATTTGCCTGCGAGATCTTTAAGCAGGCTGGTATGGATGTAAAGGTAAGTCCGGTGGATTCCTCCAGCTTTCCGGCTAAGGCAAAGAGACCATCAAACAGCCGTATGAGCAAAGAAAAGCTCACAGAGAATGGCTTTGACCGCCTTCCCTCCTGGCAGGATGCTCTGGGACGATATTTAAAGGAGCTTAAGAAGGAAGGACAGGAGATTTAGTATCGGGGAAGGCAGCCTGCATGATGCAGGGAAAATCTGAGACAGAGAGGACATAAAAGAAATGGGAAAATATTTTGGAACAGATGGCTTTCGAGGCGAAGCCAATGTGGATCTTACAGTAGAGCACGCATATAAGGTGGGCCGCTTTTTAGGCTGGTACTACGGACAGAAAAATCCGGGAGAGCGCTGCCGGGTTGTGATCGGAAAAGATACCCGCAGAAGCAGTTATATGTTTGAATACTCTCTGGTATCCGGTCTTACAGCTTCCGGAGCAGACGTATTTCTCCTTCATGTAACAACGACTCCAAGCGTTTCCTATGTGGTGCGCACAGAGGGCTTTCACTGCGGCATCATGATTTCTGCCAGTCACAATCCTTATTATGACAATGGTATTAAGGTCATCAATGAAAAGGGAGAGAAGCTGGAAGAAGCAGTGATTACGGAGATTGAGCGCTATCTGGACGGGAAGATGGAGGAGCTTCCTCTTGCAAAGCGGGATATGATTGGACGTACTGTGGATTTTGCAGCCGGAAGAAACCGCTATATCGGATATCTGATCTCGATTGCAACACGTTCCTTTAAAAACAGGAAGGTGGCATTGGACTGTGCCAACGGAAGCGCTTCTGCCATTGCAAAGAATGTATTTGACGCTCTGGGCGCTCAGACCTTTGTGATAAACAATGAGCCCAATGGCCTGAACATCAACACAGACTGCGGCTCTACCCATATTGAACACCTTCAAAAATTTGTAGCAGAGCAGGGCTGCGATGCCGGTTTTGCCTATGACGGTGATGCGGACCGCTGTATTGCTGTGGACAATGAGGGAAATGTAGTAGACGGCGACCGCATTATGTATATTTGCGGAAAATACATGAAAGAGCAGGGAAGCCTGTTTAACAATACGGTTGTTACGACCGTTATGTCTAATTTCGGACTGTACAAAGCCTTTGACAGAGAAGGGATTTCCTATGAAAAGACAGCAGTAGGCGATAAGTATGTGTATGAAAACATGGCGGCTACGGGAAACTGCCTGGGAGGCGAACAGTCCGGCCATATTATTTTCAGCAAGCATGCGACCACAGGAGACGGTATCCTGACATCCTTAAAGGTAATGGAAGTCATGCTGGAAAAGAAGCAGTCTCTGGCAAAGCTGGCTTCTGAGGTGGAAATCTATCCTCAGGTTCTTAAAAATGTAAGAGTAAAGGACAAAATTGCGGCTCAGGAGGATGAGGCAGTTCAGGCAGAGGTGAAGAAGGTAACAGAAGCTCTGGGAAGCGACGGACGGATCCTCCTGCGTTCCTCCGGCACAGAACCCCTGGTTCGCGTCATGGTGGAGGCGGCTGATATGGAAACCTGTGAGAAATATGTAGATCAGGTGATTTCGGTCATGAAGGCTCAGGGGCACTGCATCTGAGACGGAAATCAGCATCGCTGCAATAAAAAACAGGAATATCAACCATAACTATTATGAATAGTAAAAAGCCTTCCCTTGCTTGTAAGTTATAGCTCACTATGCTATAATAAAGTAACATTCAAAAGCCTTGAGGAAAATGCTGGAAGGGAGGACATGGGAGATGTTAAATTATAAGAGATATAAGAGAGTGCCGGTGGTAGATTTTCCGGAGCGCACCTGGCCCAATAAAGAAATCATGAAAGCGCCGGTATGGTGCAGCGTAGACCTGCGGGACGGGAACCAGGCTCTGGTGGAGCCCATGGTAGTAGAAGAAAAGGTGGAGATGTTCAACCTTCTGGTGAAGCTGGGCTTTAAGGAGATTGAGGTGGGGTTTCCTGCGGCGTCTCAGATCGAATACGATTTTCTGCGTACTCTGGTAGAGCGCAGGCTGATTCCCGATGATGTGGAAGTTCAGGTTCTGGTACAGTGCAGAGAGCACCTGATCCGCCGGACCTTTGAGGCATTGGATGGCGTTAAAAAGGCCATTGTGCACATTTATAATTCCACCTCCACTCTGCAGAGGGATGTGGTGTTCCACAAGGATATGGAGGAGATCAAGGATATTGCCATTGTAGGCACTAAACTGGTACAGCGCTATGCGGCAGACTGTGATACGAAAATCCGTCTGGAGTATTCGCCGGAGAGCTTTACGGGCACGGAACTGGAGTTTGCCCTTGATATCTGTACTGCCGTTCAGGAAACCTGGGGCGCTACAAAGGAAAATCCCATTATCATTAATCTGCCTTCTACGGTGGAGATGACAACTCCCAATGTATATGCGGATCAGATTGAATGGATGAATACTCATTTCAAAAACAGAGAAAGCATTATCTTAAGCGTACATCCTCACAATGACCGAGGCGAAGGCGTGGCTTCTACAGAGCTTGCCATGCTGGCGGGGGCAGACCGTGTAGAGGGAACTCTGTTTGGAAACGGCGAGCGTACCGGAAATGTGGATATTCTGACCGTTGCTTACAATATGTTCTCTCAGGGTATTAACCCGGAGTTAAACATTGAAAATATCCGTGAGATTGCCGAGATCTGTGAGCGGTGCACCAAGATGGACATTCCTCCCAGACATCCTTATGCAGGAAAGCTGGTATTTACCGCTTTTTCAGGCTCCCATCAGGATGCCATCAACAAGGGAATGCAGGCTCTCAGAGAGAGAAACAGCAAGTATTGGGAGGTTCCCTACCTTCCCATTGATCCTTCCGATATCGGGCGGGAATACGAGCCGATCGTCCGCATCAACAGCCAGTCCGGAAAGGGCGGCGTAGCCTTTGTAATGGATACCTTCTATGGCTTCAAGCTGCCAAAGGGCATGCATAAGGAGTTTGCGGATGTGATCCAGAAGATTTCAGAGAAGCAAGGTGAGGTAGCTCCCGAGCAGATCATGGATGAATTTAAGAAGGAATACTTAGAGCGCAAGGAGCCGATCCATTTCCGCAAGTGCCGGATCACGGATACGGAGACGGCAGACGGCGAGTTTGCTACTCTTGCAAAGGTCGTTTATACGGATCATGGCATGGAAAAGCATTTCGACGGCATTGGAAACGGCCCCATCGATGCGGTTCAGCGGGGGCTGGAGGATGCTCTCGGTATCCATATCAAGGTTCTGGATTATACCGAGCATGCCATGGCCTCCGGTTCCGGAGCGCAGGCAGCCTCCTATATCCATCTGGTAGACCAGACCACAGGAAAGGCAACCTACGGCGTAGGAATCAGCTCCAATATTACCCGGGCGTCGATCCGCGGTATTTTCAGTGCGGTGAACCGGCTGTTTTATTAATAACCGGCAATATTCAGGATTGCAGCAGCGGCGGCTTCCACTCAAAGGAAGCCAGCCGCTGTTTTCTATGGAAAAAAATCCTCTTTCCACAGGAGCTGATTCCTGATAGAATAGGAGGGTGACTGAAAATCAGACTTAATAAAAGGGGCTTTTCCGGCCCGGACTTGGAGGAAATATAATGCAGGAAATACATTTAGAGGGACGCCAGAGGATAAAAAGCCAGGAAATGGCATTTACCGGCCTGTTTGCGGCTTTGATCGCAGCAGGAGCCTATATGAGGATCGATATTCCGGTTCAGCCATTTCCCATGCATTTTACGCTGCAGTTCTTTTTTGTGCTTCTGGCAGGCTATGTGCTGGGGGCCAGACGGGGAGCTGCCTGTGTGTGCGTTTACCTGGCAGTGGGATTGGCGGGGATTCCCGTATTTGCAGCAGGCGGAGGGCCGGCGTATCTGATCCGTCCTACCTTTGGTTTTTTGATCGGCTTTGTGGCTGCGGCCTGGATTACAGGAAAGCTGTGCTGGAAGCGTCCGGGGGGAGGGGTGGCCTGGCGGCTTTTTTCTGCCTTTTGGGGCATGATGGCGTACTATCTGTGCGGAATGGTATATTTTTATGTGATCAGTAATTATGTGATCCATATGCCGGTAAGCTGGAAACTGGTGGTAATTAACTGTTTTCTGATTACGGCGGCAGAGGACTTTATCCTGTGTGTGATGGCGGCTGTGGTTGCCAGACGGCTGATGCCTTTTGCACTAGGGCAGTATCGATAGAAAATGGATATTTATGAAAAATAAAATCACGCATGTTACCTGGACGGAACGAGTATGGCCGGAGAGAGGGCTTAACGGAGCGGCCCTTAAATGGATTGCCATGTGCTCCATGTTCATTGACCATATAGGGGCTGTGGTCCTGGAGTATGGACTGTATTATCAGGGCGGAGCAGAACGGATGGATTTCCTTCTGGAACAGTCATGGGGAGTATTTTTATATCCGCTGTCGCTGCTTCTGAGGATTCTCGGCCGCCCGGCCTTTTTGATTTACTGTTTTCTTCTTGTGGAAGGCTTTGTACATACAAGGGACAGGAAGAAATACGGCAGAAACCTTCTTCTGTTTGGTCTGATATCGGAGATCCCGTTTAATCTGGCAGTGGCAAACAGGGTGTTCGATCCCATGTATCAAAATGTGTTTTTTGAGCTTTTTATCGGCTTTTTAATCCTTTGCTGGATAGAACGGGCGGAGAAGAGGACATATGGACCAAAGGAAATGGATCTGGTCTGTCTGTACACCTTTATCGGCTGCGGAGCTGCGGTTCTTGCAGGAGCGGATTATAATGCCGTCGGCATACTGATTATTGTATTTTTATACCGTTTCAGGAACAGCCGGAGGAAGCAGACTGTGGCAGCAGGAGTGCTGGGTTTTATAGAGACGCTGTTCCCTACTCTGGGAGCAGGGGCGCTGGCAGCGGTGCCCATATGGTTTTATAACGGAAAACGGGGAAAGCAGCAGGCAAAGTTTTTGTTTTACTGGTTTTATCCCCTTCACCTTTTTGTACTTTTTTTGATCAGATGGTATTTTCTGGGGATTCCTCTGGCGTAGGAGCGTGACAGCCAGGAAGATAACTGATATAATGCGGGTATAGGATCAATGGTTCGATCACGGATGGGAAAAGGAGCGGCAATCATATGAAAAAATACGATTATATTCTGGTAGGAAGCGGTCTTTATGCAGGCGTATTTGCCTGGTATGCAAAAAAACAGGGGAAAACCTGTCTGGTTCTGGAAAAACGGGATCACATAGGGGGAAATATTTACTGCGAGGATGTGGAGGATATCCATGTACATAAGTATGGAGCCCACATTTTCCATACAAGCAATAAAAAGGTGTGGGAGTTTGTCAATTCCCTGGCAGAGTTTAACCGGTATACCAACAGTCCGGTGGCAAATTATAAGGGCGAGATGTATAATATGCCCTTTAATATGAACACCTTCAGCAAGATGTGGAACATTTCCACTCCTGCCCAGGCGAAGGCGATCATTGAGGAACAGAAAAAAGAAATCCAGGGAGAGCCGAAGAACCTGGAGGAGCAGGCTATCAGTCTGGTAGGCCGGGAAATTTATGAAAAACTGGTAAAGGGCTATACGGAGAAGCAGTGGGGCAGAGACTGCAAGGAGCTTCCTTCCTTTATCATCCGCCGTCTGCCGGTGCGTTATACTTATGACAATAATTATTTCAACGATCTCTATCAGGGAATCCCCATCGGCGGATACAATGTGATGATCCATAAGCTGTTCGAGGGATGCGAGATTGAAACCGGAGTGGACTATCTGGAAAACAGGGAGTATTACAACAGCCTGGGCGGCACGGTGGTCTATACGGGAACCATTGACGGCTTTTATGATTACTGCTTCGGACGGCTGGAATACAGGAGCCTGCGGTTTGAAACAGAGGTGCTGGAGGAAGAAAATCATCAGGGAGTGGCTGTGGTAAATTACACAGACAGGGAAACTCCTTATACCAGGATCATTGAGCACAAGCACTTTGAGTTCGGCACTCAGCCAAAGACTGTGATTACCAGAGAGTACCCCGTATCCTGGCAGGAGGGAATGGAACCCTACTATCCGGTGAATGATGAGAAAAACCAGGCATTATACCAGAAGTATGCAAAGCTGGCAGAGAAAGAGGAGAATGTAATCTTTGGAGGCCGTCTGGGCGAGTATAAGTATTACGATATGGATAAGGTGATCGAATCTGCCATGAAGAAGGCGGAAGAGATATTTTAAAAGAGGGGGCAGACAGGATGGATGAGTTAAGGCAGCTGGTAGAAGCGTATGTTCCGTATAATGAGCAGGAAGAAAGAGATCGGGAGCTGATATTAGAGCAGATTGATTCCGGACGGGATATATTGACGAGAAATAATAAAAATGCCCACATAACCGTTTCCGGCTGGGTGGTAAGCCCGGATCGTAAAAAGGTCCTGATGGCCTACCACAATATTTACCGCTCATGGGCCTGGCTGGGAGGCCATGCGGACGGAGATGAGGATGTAAGACGGGTTATCAAAAAGGAAATACAGGAGGAAAGTGGGCTTACAGAGGTGAAATTCCTTTCGGATGAGCTGTTTTCGCTGGAAATCCTCACCGTGGATGGCCACGAAAAAAGAGGTGAGTATGTATCCTCTCATCTGCATCTGAATGTGACCTTCCTCCTGGAGGGGGATACAGAGGCGCCTCTGGCTGTAAAACCTGATGAAAACAGCCGTGTGGGCTGGATTCCGGCAGATGAGATAGAAAGCCGGTGCAGCGAACCGTGGTTTGCGGAGCGGATTTATTCTAAGTTGGGTGAGAAGGTGAAGAGGATTTGAATGAGCGAACAGAAGGAGAAGATAGGTTTTACCGTTGCCTGTGTAAGTGAATTTGCCCAGCAGCATAATATCAGTTTACAAGAATCATTTCGCTATCTTTTTCAATTTAAGGGCATTGCTTTTATAAAAGAAAATTATGAAGTGGAGCATACGTTAGATTTTGGAACAATCGTGGAAGATCTGGAAATACTGTGCCGTAAAAACGGAGGTATGCTGTGAAAGTGAATCGAAAAACAGGCAGACCATTTTTCGGGCGGATTTTCTATGTATAGAATGGGGGTCGGGAAATAGATAGCCTAAAACAGGGGGGCATTGTGACTGGACAAGTCACAATGCCCCCCTGAAACTTTTCTCTTAAAAAGAGAAAAAGATGGCTAACGATAACTACCTTTCTCTCCGTTCCGTGTTATAATGGAACTATGCTAAAGCAAAATTATTATAACGATTTTTGAAATTGGGAAACAAAAAATTAACTTCTGTTTCTTCAAATTGCATTTACCTGATGACGATTCTGTAAAGAGTTCTTTTTTACACCAAAACCGCTCTCAACGCATCCACCAGAACATCATCCTCTTCCTGGTTTCTCACTGCCAGCCGCAGGAACTGGCGGTTATCAGCAGAGAGTTTGGAGGACAGATCCTTTACCAGACAATGGTACTGATTTAACAGCCGTTCTGTGACCTGGCCGGCGCTGTGGCCGCCTGTAAGCTCGATCATCAGATAATCTGCCTGGGAGGGGATTACACGGATTCCGGGGATTTCGCCCAGGGCTTTCGCGAAGCGTTCCCGTTCTGCCTTTACCTTTACCAGAGCCGCGGCATAATCGTTTCTGTACTTTTCTTCAATCTGCATATAGAACTCCCCTAAGGAGTTGATATTCCAGATCGCTACCTCTTTTTTCAGCAGGCAGATGCGGTCTTTATTGCCGCTGGCAGCAATCCCTAAGCGCAGTCCGGGGATACCGTAGGATTTGGAAATGCTCTTTATAACCGTAAGATGGGGATACTCATCTAAAAGCTCTTCCTGTAAAAGGGTGGCATTTTCCTCATCTGCAAAGTCAACAAAAGACTCATCTGCAATCATATGAATGTTTCGCTCGCCCGTCCATCGGATCAGCCGCAGCATATCCTCTCTGGGAATGTAGTTTCCGGAGGGATTGTCAGGATTGACCACGGTCAGACAGCTGATATCCTTATCCTCAAAAAAGTTTATCAGATCGTCAGCCGTATAGGAAAAGTTATCGTTATTCGGATAATATGGAACAACTTTGTCTGACTCATACCGGTTGGCATATTCTTCAAAGGTCGGACGGATCACGCCAAGTTTTCCAGTTGTATGACCGATGAGAGCCTTGATCAGCTCGGCGGCTCCATTTCCCACCAGAATCTGATCCTGGCGGAGAGAGAAGTTTCTGGCAGCCAGAAGGGAATTTACATACATTCCGGAAGGATACTGGCGGACCAGTACATCAAAATTGGATCGGATTTCATCCAGCATCTTTTTGGGCGGATAGTAGCTGTTTACCAGATAACAGAAATCCAGCATGCCGGGATAGCGCCAGTAGCCTCCGAACCGGCGGCTGATTAAGGCGGTGCGCTCTTTTTCAGAGGCAAACATGGATTCTGCAATATCCAGATCCTGAATATCGTCAATTTCGTACCATTTCTGGTCAGGGCTCAGACGTTTGGCCTTGATGCCGGGATCATCCAGAGCCACCAGCACCTTTAATACCTGCTCATAGTATTCGTTGTTTCCCAGAGCCTTTGTGTATGCTTCCAGGAAAGGAACGTAGTGGGTACGGGAAAATTCACGGCTGAATTTATAAAGATTTACCGTTTTATAATAATCCTCGATCTCTGAGAAACGGAACTGCTTTTTGGAGATCATATCTACGATGTCATCCTGCTCAGACAGGCGCACGCAGGTTCCGTCCATCCAGGATTCGTATTTTGCCACCAGAGCCAGACTGTCTCTGGAATCATTTACCAGACAGTCCAGGACAGAATCCTCAAAGATCACATCCGATTCCAGAAGAAGGGTATCCTCCTCCAGAAGATAGTCCTTTGCCAGAAACAGGGAATAGATATTGTTGGTCTTATTATAAATGGGGTTGTCTACAAAGACCACAGGAGTTTTGATATCAAGAGTGCGGATATGCTCTATGAGTTTCTGGCCTTCATATCCCACCACGATCACGATCCGGGAAAGGGAGCAGCGCTCCAGCTGGCTTAAGGTGCGGTTGATCATGGGAACCCCGTTTACCTTTACCATGCATTTTGTGTTATTTTGTGTCAGCTGCTTCAGGCGTTTTCCCATACCTGCAGCAAGAATCATTGCCTGCATAGTGTTTGTTCTCCTTCGTTATATTCGTTTGCCGCTTCCGGGCAGATAGTCTTTACAGATCCCATTGGGCGTTTGGCGCAGGCCCTTTAATACCGCTTTATAGATTCCGGCCCGGTACCGCCGCATGGCAGGCTGATTTCCCAAAAGGGCCAAAAGGGAGTCCAGCACAATATGAGCCAGATGATTTAAAATAATATAGGCCATATAGAGGAAGGGATGCCGGGAATAGGTTTTCCCGATGTCAATGGCGTTGCGGAAGCCGTAGTAATTTTTCCAGCTGACCGTGGGAGCATCCCCAGGTGGAGCGGTACGGTGGTTTAAAACCGCGGTATTTACATTCAGGATACGGGACCGGCTGTGAAAGCGCATGCAGTACTCCGTATCGTCAAACCAGATAAAATATTCCGTTTTTGGAAGGCCGATTTCCCGAACCAGAGAAGCCTTTACAAGGAGGCCGCAGAAGGTACTGATATCGTATTCAAAGGAAGGTGTTCCATAGGATGCTTCAGGAACCGGTTCATAGAACATAAACGTGGGGCATTTTAAAAAGCGCCGGTGGCTGGTATCAATGGCTCCCTTTGTGGTGACGGTGCCGGAGTAGGCCAAGTATTCGTGACTCAGGATGGCCTTTTTAAGCTCGGCTATATAGTCAGGTGCGATCATGGCGTCATCGTCAATAATTAAAATCCAGTCGCAGTCCGTGGCAGACAGACGTTTCATTCCATAAGCAAAGCCTCCTGCGCCTCCCAGATTTTCCTTAAGACGGCAGATATCAAAAAAAGGCCCGGTACAGGAGTCGGTTTCAGCCCGAAATGAGGCCGGCAGGTTTTTCAGCCAGCCTGCTGTCCCGTCACTGCTGTGGTTGTCTACAATACATATATTGGAAAATGGTTCGGTCTGGGACAGAACGCAGCTTACGCATTCCTTTAAGAGCGCAAGGCGGTTATAGGTTACAATGATAACTCCGAATTTCAAGGGCTCCTCCTTCCATGATCTGCCGATCCGATTATGGTTCTGATTATAAGTCATTTAAGGGGGTATGTCAAACGGGATTGCAGGCGGCAGCTTCCGCAAGGGGTACAGCACATTGCAAAAGCGGATGAGCTCCAAATCGGATTGCACCCTGCCTGCGAATATGCTACAATTTCAGAAGGCAAATAAATGGAGAGATTGGAGCAGGATCCATATGAATAAAAACAAGTCCGGCAGGACACACAGGATGCCCAGTATCCGTAAAAATTATACCTATAATCTGATTTATCAGGTTATGACGCTTTTGACCCCCTTTATTACCACTCCATACCTTTCAAGGGTTTTAGGGCCGGACGGAACGGGAATCCAGAGCTATACCAATTCCGTGGTGCAGTATTTTGCCATTGCGGCGGCTCTTGGAACAGCCTCCTACGGGCAGAGGGAGATTGCCATGCACCGGGATGATAGGGAAGCGCTGAACCGTCTGTTCTGGGAGATTGAGCTTCTCTGCGCAGGGATGACGGCAGTCTGTCTGGTGTTCTGGCTGGGCGTGATCGGATGTTCAAAGGAGTATGCGCCCTATTACGCTGCATTGTCCATGACGCTGATCGCAGTGGCCTTTGATATTTCATGGTTTTTCGGAGGTCTGGAGGAATACGGGCTGATCGTTCTTCGGAATATGGCTGTAAAATGTGTGGGCATTGTCCTTCTGTTCCTTTTTATCCGCACTAAAAATGATCTTCTCTTATATGTGGCTTTAACGGCAGCAACCGGACTTTTGGGAAATATTTCCATGTGGGGCTATTTAAAACCCTTTGTGGGAAAACCGGATATCCGCCAGCTTAAGCCTCTGCGCCATCTAAAGGAAACGCTGGTGTATTTTATCCCCACCATAGCCACCTCTGTCTATACGATCCTGGATAAAACCATGCTGGGATGGTTCACAGATGGGGACAAGTCCCAGAATGGCTACTACGAATACGCCACAGGGTTTGTGAATATGTCAAAGATTTTGATCATGTCCTTTAATGCGGTTATGTCTGCACGGATGTCCTATCTGTTTGGCGCAGGGAAACTGGATGAGGTGAGAGAGCGTCTTCGCGGTTCTCTGGATTTTGTGCTTCTTTTAGCCATTCCGATCACACTGGGACTTTCAGGGATTGCCGCAGGCTTTGTACCCTGGTTTTTAGGTGATGCTTACCTTCCGGTGATCCCTCTGATGTATGTCTGTGCGCCTCTGGTTTTAGTGGTGGGTCTAAGCGACTGTCTGGGAAGCCAGATTTTGACACCGGCAGGGTTAAGGGCTCAGAGCGGCCGTGCGATCGTAGGAGGGGCTGTGGTGAATTTTATCCTGAATTTAATCCTTATTCCTAAATTTCAGTCCTATGGAGCCGCTGCGGCTTCAGTGGCAGCGGAGTGCTTTATCACGCTTTTATATCTCCGGCTTGGCAAAGGCTTTGTAACACTGCCGCTCTTATGGAAATGCATCTGGAGGCGGCTGATTGCGGGCGTTTGCATGTTTATAAGCGTAGCTGTGCTGGGCCGTACACTTGTAAAGCTTTGGGGCTATAGTCCGGCAGTGACCTTCTTGCAGATTGGAGCCGGCGCCGTGGTGTATGGCATGATTCTCCTGGTGCTTAGAGATCCCTTTATATGGAAGCAGGTGGAGCGCATTATAAAAAAACAGGAGTATGTTTAAAATGGAAACAGCAGAATTTTATAAAGAAGAAATCCGCTGCGGCTGGAGAGTGGATGAAAAGACAAAGAGGATCTGGGCTGTCCAGCTGGAAATGCTGGACGAGGTGGAGCGGATCTGCAAAAAATACGGTTTGAAATATTTTGCAGACAGCGGTACGCTTATCGGCGCGGTGCGCCATCAGGGATATATTCCCTGGGATGATGATATTGATCTGGCAATGCTCCGGGAGGACTATGAAACATTTCTTAAGGTGGCTCCGGGAGAATTAAAGGAGCATCTGGTGCTACAGACGCCTTACAGGGAGAAAAATTATCTGCGGGCCCATGCCCAGCTGCGAAACAGCCGTACCACAGGCTGCAGCAGGGAGGACAGGAAAGCAGGATATAACTGTGGGATTTTCATTGATATTTTCCCCCTGGATGCCATGCCTGAAGGCCGTGTTCTCTCCAGGATCTGGGCTTTTTCCATCCAGACATTGTGGACGGTGCTTTACACCTGGTATCGGTTTGACTATTATGAAAATGCCACGGTATTTGGGAGGATTTTAAACAGGCTTGGAGCCTTCCTTTCGATTCCTATGGAACGGGCTGTTTCCTTTTATGAAGCAGTCTGCAGGAGGTTTAATGGTACGAATGCCACAAGGGTCTGCGATACGGTATTTATCCGCCATCTGGAAAAAAATACCTGGAAGCGCCAGTGGTTTGATGAAATGGTGTATCTTCCCTTTGAAAACCGCCGGATTCCTGCCCCGGCAGGCTATGATGGACGGCTGAAACAGGAATATGGGGATTATATGAAGCCTGCGAAAGCCCCAACCATGCATGGAAGCCTGTTTCTGAACCCGGATGTTTCCTATGAGGAGTATCAAAAAAACAACTGGAGAGGTGCAGAAGAGTGAAGCTGTCGTCTCATTGAAAATGGGCATAAAAATACCGGAGATCTGTCCTGCATCGGCGCGGACAGCCTCCGGTATTTTGTGTTATCTTAGCCCATTTTCCGGAACATTTACATCGGTAGGATCATAGGTCTGTGTTTCAGGGATCATCTTCTGGATGGCCGGACGGTCAAAGGGCCCCGGTATATCTGAATTGTATACATTTACAGTTGTCCCCAGAGCGCAGTGGTCATAAATCCACTTGGCATCCTCTGTGGTATAGCGGATACAGCCATGAGAGGGAGTCGCGCCCAGGTAGTTGTAGGTTACAGGCTTTAAGGTATAGGGATCCGGTCTCTCATAGATAACAGAGTGGAGCAGGATCGGAATTCCCTGATCCAGACGGGTGCAGTACTGGCAGTATTCATCCGTGTTCATCAGTCTCCAGCGGTATTTCTCAGGCGTCTTGTGATCGCCCAGAGGCGTGTCGTCGCCGGTTGAACAAAGGAATGTCTTGTAGGGGATGATAAAGCCGTTTGTACCGTCCTGTATGTAAACCGTGGTACAGTTCATCTGCTTGTTGATCTTAAGCATAAAAGGCCCCTGAGCGTTCAGATAAGGCTCCAGGTCCTGTACCAGCTTTCCGTCTGCTTCAAAATAATACTTGTATCCGTCAATGTACTGCCAGCCGGTAACGATCGCGTTGTCTACCACATAGTAGCGGTCTCTGTCATTCCATACCCAGCCGGTGAACAGATCTCCGGTACCGTTGCTGAATACGGGGGTGCCGTTTACAAACTGGATGCCGTCCGGTGCGGCAGATACAAGGGGAGCGTCCATTTTATAGACAGCGCCTTCCGTGCCTTTGCCCCAGAGGGAAAAACGCAGGCCGGTAATGTAGCGTCCGCAGGCCATGGCTCCGTTCGTTCCGCCGTTTTTTGACCAGTCGCAGACCGTTCCATCCGACAGGGTTGCGCAGTAGTATACGTCAAAGCTGTTTCCGAATACGCCGTTTAAACGGATCTGGATCGCTTCAATGGGGCAGTCTGCAGCCCAGGATGTGTGGCCGCCGTTCATGGCCCAGTTACTCCAGCCGCGGGGAGCGCTGTAGGTGCGGTAAAGTACGTCGCCGGGAAGATTATTGGCGTAAATGGACATACTAATAAAGCCGCCTTCACCGGGATAAATGGTGGTATCGTCACGGATGGGATCGGTCCAGGTCATATCCGGACGGAGAAGCTGCACCTGTAAAAAGGCCTGATTGGAAGGAACCTGGGTGCTTTCCTCCGGGGGGACTTCCTGAGCCTGTCCGGCTGTTTCGCCTGAGGCCTGTCCCTCTGTTCCTGCTTCTGGAGCTGGGGTTTCCGTTTCCGGAGAGGCAGTTTCAGACTGGGATGATTCCTGCCCGCCGGTTCCGCTTCCCGGCTCTACGATGATGCCGGGGCCGTTCTGGGTGGTGTCGCCGGAAACGCCGGGAGCCTCCTGTGAAACCTCGGGAGCCTGTGAAACGCCGGGGCCATGGTTGACGTCCTGATCCGCCAGAGCTGTAAGGGCATTTCCTGACAGCAGGGAAGCGGTAAGAACTCCCAAAGCCATATATCGAAGGGATCTTCGCATGATAAAAAACCTCCTGAATGGATGATGTACTGTAACCTAATTTAACATATTTAAAGGAAAAATGCCATAGATGATTTACTTTTTTAAGCTCTTATTGTAAAATCGTAAATAAAATGACCGGAGAATGTAAGAAACAGGTGATCGTATGGCAGAAACAGACTCACGCATCAATATCATATATGCTTCCAATGACGGATACGCAGGCCATCTGGCGGCTTCTCTCTGCTCTCTGTTAGACCATAACCGCAGGGCAGAGCACATCGACATTTATGTTTTGTCTGTAGGGATGTGCACAGAGTATCAGAACCGCCTTAAAAGCCTGGCAGCTTCCTTTGGGCGGAGCCTGAGCGTAGTGGAGCTGGGAAATTTAAAGGAGCGTTTTCCTTATAAAATAGATACAAGAGGCTTTGATATCAGCGCCATGGGCCGTCTGTTTGCACCCAAGGTTCTGCCTGAAAGCGTTGAGCGGGCGTTGTATCTGGACTGTGATACCATTGTGTGCGGTTCGATTGAGCCTCTCTATGAGACAGAGCTGGGGGAATGCCTGACAGGAATGGTGATGGAGCCGACGGTATATCAGGAAATGAAAGAGACCATAGGGATGAAGCCGGAGGATGCATACTTTAATTCCGGGGTGATCCTGATGGATCTGGCCAGATGGAGAGCTGAGGATGTTTTAAAAAAGCTCCTTGATTTTTACGGCGCCCATGCAGGGAGCCTCTTTGCCTGCGATCAGGATACCATAAACGGCGCGTTAAGGGGGAGAATCTGTTCCCTGCCGCCCAAATACAATTTTTTCACCAATTACCGCTATTTTCGCTATCAGACTCTTAAAAAGCTCTGCGCCGCTTATGAAGAGGTGGGAGAGCAGGCGTTTTATGAGGCGAAGCGTGCTCCGGTGGTGATCCATTATCTGGGGGATGAGAGGCCCTGGATCAGGGGAAACCATAATCATTATAAAAAATATTATAAAAAGTATCTTATCAGGACGCCCTGGAAGGATATGCCTCTCACAGAGGGAAAATTCCTCTATATGCAGCTGTGGTGGTGCTTTAACCAGATGACGCGGCTGTGCCCCGCCCTTCGTCTTGCCATAAGCAGACGGCTTGGAATGCGGGTGATCGATGCAAGAAAGACAGGAAAGGAAAGAAAGTAAGTTTACAATGGATAGTGACACGGACAGGGATAAGATCTGCTGTATTATTTTAAACTATAATGATGCAGAAACTGCAGCAGGACTGGCAGAGGAGTTAAAGGAGAGCCGTCTGATTGACGATATCCTTCTGGTGGATAACTGCTCCACCGATGATTCATGGGAGAAGTTTAAGAAGCTGGAGCTTGGATGGAAAAAAGAGGAAAAGGAAGATAAAGAGGATATTCTTCCCAGCCTGTGGCTGATACGGACGGATGAAAACGGCGGCTATGGCAGCGGAAACCAGGCAGGGATTGATTATGCCATGGAGTATCTGGAACCGGATTATATTATAATTGCCAATCCGGACGTTCATTTTTCCGATGACTGTGTAAAACGGCTGAAAGAGGTTCTTGAGGCCAGAGAGGATGGAGCCATAGCATCAGCCATGGTGACAGATCCTGAGGGCCGGGAATTGTTTTCCTACTGGGACCTGCAGCCTATGTGGAAGGATCTTCTGGATACGGCTCCGTTAGCCAGACGGATGTTTGCGCCTGTATTAAAAACGCCTCTTTTGGAACTGCCTGAAGGCGGGGACGGCAATACGCGGATCGTGGGCGCACTGCCCGGGTCTTTTTTTATGATAAAGACAGGCTGCTTTACACCGGGTGATTTAGAGGAGCTGTTTGACAGAAATGTGTTCCTTTACTA
Organism: Enterocloster sp. HCN-30185; assembly: GCF_037890305.1. Lineage (NCBI taxonomy): Bacteria > Bacillati > Bacillota > Clostridia > Lachnospirales > Lachnospiraceae > Enterocloster > Enterocloster sp. HCN-30185. The sequence goes on along the minus strand of NZ_JBBKBT010000005.1, from coordinate 76,119 downwards.
TGAGGAAAAGATTTTAGGGCAGAAGCTGAAAAACCTGGGTTTAAAGGCACTTCTGGCAGTGGATGCCAGATATGTCCATGCCCATTCAGTAACCATTGATAAATGCTATAAAAAGGCGGCTGACCGTCAAAGGCTGCTCCATGAGAGCAAGCTGTATTATTATAAACATTATCTTCATAAAGGCCCGACTTCCCTGACAGCCGCCGGGATGTTTCTGGGACTTGTACTGGCAGAGGTAAGTGTTTTGACCGGCCTTCTAAGGATTAAGGCCGGAAGATAGGGATTTGAGAAAAAGAGGATGACACAGATGGATAAGGTGCTGCTTGTAATACCGGCATATAATGAGGAAAAGAATATAGAGCGGGTGGTAGATCAGCTTACAGAAAGTTTTCCGGAGCTTGACTATATCGTAGTCAATGACGGCTCTAAGGATCGGACTGCAGAGATCTGCAGAAAACGGGGCTACCGTCTTTTGGATCTTCCGGTCAATCTGGGACTGGCCGGCTGTTTTCAGGCCGGGATGAAATACGCCTGGGAAAAGGGCTACCGCTATGCGATCCAGTTTGACGGAGACGGGCAGCACCGTCCGGAATTTATTAAAACCATGAGGGAGAAGATGGACGAGGGCTACGATATTGTGATCGGTTCCCGGTTTGTGACAGAGAAAAAAGACTGGTCTTTTCGCATGCTGGGCAGCCGTATCATCGGCGCGGCAATCCGGCTGACTACGGGGGCACACATAAAGGATCCGACCTCCGGCATGCGTTTGTTTAACCGGAAAATGATCGGGGAATTTGCCCTCAATCTGAACTACGGGCCTGAGCCGGATACCATCTCCTTCCTGATCCACCAGGGGGCCAGAGTGGCTGAGGTTCAGGTGACGATTGATGACCGGACTGCCGGGGAAAGCTATCTTAAGCCGGTTACGGCTGTAAAATATATGGTTCGTATGCTCTTATCCATTCTGGTGATCCAGAATTTCAGGAAACGGCAGCAGGATGCAAAAACGAAAGGATAAATGAGAATGAAACGGATGACGCAGACTCTGTTATATAAGGGGGATCATATAAACCGGGCAAATGTGGTATGGAATATTGCAGGAAGCTTTGTCTATGCATTTGCAAGCATGGTTTTATCCTTTCTTGTAATCCGGCTGGCAGGAGAAGAACAGGGAGGAATTTTTTCCTTCGGCTTTTCGACTCTGGGCCAGCAGCTGTTTTTAGTGGCTTATTTTGGCATCCGCCCCTTCCACATTACAGACGGAGCTGGCGAATATACCTTTGGAGATTACAGAGAGCACAGAAATATAACCTGCCTGATCGCTCTGGCTGCCGGAGCTGTGTTTATGATGATCCGTCACGGGGCGTATCTTCGGGGAGTCGGTGATTATAATGGAGAAAAATGCACCATTCTACTCCTTTTGGTGGTCTATAAGGTGATTGACGGATACGCGGACGTGTATGAATCGGAGTTTCAGCGCCAGGGAAGCCTGTATCTGACGGGAAAATCCAATTTTTTCCGAACCATTCTTTCCGTATCTGTCTTTACGGTCATACTGGCTGCCTTTGAAAACCTGCTTTTGGCCTGTCTGGCAGCAGTAGCGGCTCAGATCGGAGGAGTCATCCTTTTTAATCTGGATGTGATCCATGCTCTTTCCGCTGTGAAATGGGAGGCAAAAAAGGGACAGTGCAGAAAGCTGTTTTTAAGCACAGGCTTTCTCTTTGTGTCTGTATTTCTTGATTTTTATATCTTTTCCTCTGCCAAATATGCCATTGACGCCAGGATGAACAATGCGGCTTCCGGGTATTTTAACTTGATTTTTATGCCTACCTCTGTTATCTATATGGTAGCGAATTTTGTGATCCGCCCCTATCTGACCGTCCTGACAGAATTTTGGGGGAAGGATGACAGGAGGGCTTTTTTTAATACCCTTAAAAGGATCAGCGCGGTGATTGCCGGTCTTACGGTGCTGGCAGTGGGAGGAACCTTATGTCTGGGAAAATGGGTTCTTTCTGTGATGGAGCAGATCATGGGAGGGGATCCGGGCGTGCTGACGGCACATTTCTGGGCATTTACAGGAATCGTGCTGGGAGGCGGTTTTTATGCCTTTGCCAATCTGATGTACTATGCTCTGGTGATTATGCGCAGGCAGAAAACCGTATTTTTCGTATACGGCGCAGGCGCTCTGGCAGCAGCGGTCTTATCAGGCGCTCTGGTAGGAGCCTTTGGGATCGGCGGAGGCGCGCTGTGCTATCTGCTTCTTATGGCGGGCCTTTGCGCAGGCTTTGGCATCTGTACGGCAATCGGGCTGAAAAAGTGAGTGTTTAATAAGGAGGGCCTATGGAAGATAGAAAAAAGGTGGATGTGGTGATCCCCACTTATAAACCGGGAAAGAAATTTTCAAGGCTTTTGAAAATGCTGCAGCGCCAGACTTGGCCTGTGGGGAAGATCATCGTGATGAATACGGAGAAATCATTTTGGAATGAACACGGGTTTGAGGGAATTAAAAACCTGGAGGTTCACCATCTGACAAAAGAGGAATTTGACCACGGAGAGACCAGAAACAGAGGAATGCGCTTCAGCCGGGCAGACATTGTGGTATTTATGACAGATGATGCGGTCCCTGCAGATGAACACCTGATCGAGGCGCTGGTGAAGGCCTTTGAACAGAGAGGACCTGAGGGAGAGGCTGTGATCATGGCTTATGCGAGACAGCTCCCGGATAAGGACTGCCCTTTGGCAGAGCGGTATACAAGGAGCTTTAATTACCCGGAGGAAAGCTGTGTAAAGACAAGGGCAGATCTGGAGCAAATGGGAATCAAGACCTTTTTTGCCTCTAATGTGTGCTGCGCTTATGACCGGGAGAAATTCTGGTTTCAGGGCGGTTTTATCCGCAGGACGATTTTTAATGAGGATATGATTTTTGCGGGAAAGGCCCTTTTGCAGGATGACTACGCAGTGGCTTATGCTGCCAGCGCCCGTGTGATCCATTCCCACAACTATAACTGCAGGCAGCAGTTTAAACGCAATTTCGATCTGGCGGTGTCTCAGGCAGACCATCCGGAGCTCTTTGGCTGCGTGCGGTCGGAAAGCGAGGGAATCCGTCTGGTGAAATCCACAGCCCATTTTCTGATCCACCGGGGAAAGCCCTGGCTGGTGCCGGGACTGGTGGTAAAGAGCGGTTTTAAATTTCTGGGTTACCGGGCAGGAAAATGTTACCGGCTGCTGCCAAAGTGGCTGATCTTAAAGCTTACCATGAACCGGGAATACTGGAAAAAGGCCTGTGACAGAGCGTAAAAGGGCGTGAGGACAGGCCTGGAAAGCGGGGTTTTTGATGATGACAGTTATGCTTCGTGTTGCATTGATTTTTGTATCAGTATTTACCATGACATTTATGATGAGGAAGATACGGCAGGCAAAAATGGAGATTGAAGCTGCCCTTTTCTGGGTGATCATGGCTCTTATGCTGGTGGTTTTCGCCGTTTTTCCCTCTGTGGCAGATTTCTGCGCCAGACTTTTGGGAATCTATGCCACAACGAATTTTCTGTTTCTGTTTATGATCTTTCTGCTGATCGTAAAGCTTTTCAGTATGACGGTCCATATTTCCCAGCTGGAAAGCCGCCAGAGGGAGCTGATACAGAAGATGGCTCTTGAAAAGCGGTTCAAAGAGGAGGAAGAGGAAATGAAGGACGGAGATGAAAGGCGGACGGCCGGGACTGTTTCGGAGCAGGTGCAGTAATATGGAAAAAAAAGGAAATATTTTGGGGCATAAGTGGGCGGCCGGGCCTTTGGCGCTGCTGTTTTTCCTGCTGTGGCACAGCCTGGATCTGAAAGCCTCTGTGACAGAAACAGGAAATACCTGGCTGTTTGGCTGGTATGCAGGGCTTGGGGCTTTGGTGCTTGCAGCGGCGGTTTTTCTGGGGTATGAGCTGTTTATCCGCAGGAAAATGACGCTGGAAGCCTTGTTTGCGGTTTCGGTGCTGTGTCTGGGCGGGATTTATTCCCTAGTGCTCCCGCCTCTTTCTGCGCCCGATGAGGTAAGCCACTATATCAGCGCCTATGAGTGTTCCAATCGTCTGATGGGGCTTCCTTCGGTCAATGAAAAGGGGCTGATCCAGATCCGGCCGGAGGACGCCTGGCTTGAAGATGTGGCGGATGTGCTGGCAGATGACGGAAGTGCTGAGGGCGGGGATGAAAAGCCCGTGATTTTAGGACAGAGCCTGACAGAAGAAACCTACAGGCGGATCCATGAAGAACGTTCCGGTGAAAACGAAGCTGTTCATCGGGAGAACGTTCAAAGTTCTTCTTCTCAGGGCGCGGGTCAGATGGCAAGCTCTTATCAGTTTTCTGTGCGGACCACTCCGCTGGCCTATGGGCCTCAGGCTTTTGGTTTTGTCCTTGCAAGGCTTCTGGGACTTGGAAGCCTGGGCCTTTTGTATCTGGGACGTCTGTTTAATCTGCTCTTTTTTGTAGCCGCCGGCTTTTTGACCTTAAGGCGGCTTCCCTTTGGAAAGACAGCCGTATTTGCCGTATATCTGCTGCCCATGAACCTCCATCTGGTGTCTTCTTTATCGTATGATGTGCTGATTACGGCCTTCTGCGGGTATTTTACGGCAGTCTGCATGGATTTAGCCTATAAGGCGGATAGGGTAAAATGGAAAGATGTGGTTCTTCTGGCATTTTTACTGGCAGTCATGGGACCCTGCAAGATGGTATACGGAGTGATCGCGGGGCTGTGCCTTCTGATCCCGGTGAAAAAGTTTGGGGGCTGGGGCCGGTGGACGGCTTCTGCGGCAGGGGTGCTGGGAGCCTTTGCGGCAGCCATGGCTGCAGTTAATCTGGGAACCGTTTCCATGTATACTCAGGCAGAGGACAGCTATATTGCCTGGGCCGGAGAGACGGGATATACCTTTACGGAGCTGCTCCACCGTCCTCTTCATGTGCTGAAAATGTGTTATGACACGCTGGCGTGGAAGGGAACGCAGCTGTTTGAAGGAATGATCGGCGGCTCTCTGGGAAATCAGGATCCTGTTTTAAATACACCGACCGTGATCATATTGGCTCTGTGTACCATTTTAGTGGTGCTGGCGTTAAAAAAGCCGGGAGAAGAAGTGATGTTTTCCACAGGAAACAGGCTGTGGATCTGGTTTCTGGCGCTGCTGCTTTTAGGGGCGCTGATGTTTTCCATGCTGTTAGCCTGGACTCCCAGAAGCGCGTCCATGATTGAAGGCGTTCAGGGAAGATATCTGCTGCCCTTCCTTCCGGCGGTTCTGCTTACATTCCGCAGCAGCCGGGTGGTACGGACGGGAAGCGACGACAGAGGGCTGCTTTATGCGGTGATGATGATGGATCTGTATGTGGCAGTGCGGATTTTTGCGGTGGTGTGCCTGCGGCTGTAGAGAGAAGCAGCATAAACAGTTGCACCCTTGTGGATAACGTGGTAAAATTTCCTGATAGATGTGGAAAAGCGGCTTTCGGGCTGCTGAATGACTCAGGATGGATGAAAGAAGGAGAAAGAATCATGGGAAAGATCAAAGTGACAACATGTGAAATTGAAGGACTTTATGTAATTGAGCCTACGGTTTTTAAGGATGAGAGAGGCTATTTTATGGAAACCTATAACCAGAATGACTTTAAGGAAGCAGGCCTTAATATGACCTTTGTACAGGACAATCAGTCCATGTCCGTAAAAGGCGTTTTAAGGGGCCTTCATTTCCAGAAGCAGTATCCTCAGGGCAAGCTGGTACGTGCGGTAAGGGGAACGGTCTTTGACGTTGCCGTAGACCTGCGTTCCGATTCCAAAACCTATGGAAAGTGGTTCGGCGTGACCTTATCTGCTGAAAACAAGAAGCAGTTTTACATTCCGGAGGGCTTTGCACACGGTTTTCTGGTTCTCTCTGATGAGGCGGAGTTTGCCTACAAGTGCACAGACTTCTATCATCCGGGCGATGAGGGCGGCCTTCTCTGGAGCGACCCTGAGATCGGCGTAGAGTGGCCTATCGAGCCGGGAATGGAGCTGATCATTTCCGAGAAGGATAAGAAATGGAGCGGTCTTAAGGATACCTTTAAATTCTGACAGTGAAGGATACGGATTATGAATTATGCAGTTTCTCTGTTAAAGGAGATTATTACAAAGCGAAAGCTCATATGGGATCTTGGAAAGGCTGATTTCAGAAAACGGTTCGTGGGTTCTTACTTCGGTATTGTATGGATGTTTATTCAGCCCATTGTGACCGTAGTCATTTATGCGGTGATTTTCGGAATCGGTTTTAAGTCTCCGCCGCCTGTTCCTGGAGTCAGCTATGTGGCATGGCTGGTTCCGGGCATTGTACCCTGGTTCTTTTTCAGCGAGGCGTTAAACACAGGAACGGGCTGTCTTCAGGAATACAGCTATCTGGTCAAAAAGGTGGTTTTCAAAGTAGAGATCCTGCCGATCATCAAGCTGATTTCCTGTCTGCTGGTCCATGCCTTTTTCGTGCTGATCATGGCGGGAATGTACCTGATCGCCGGGATGCCGGTGCGCGTTACCTGGATCCAGGTTCTCTATTATACCTTTGCAGCCTCTGTGCTGGTGCTGGGACTGGGATATTTTACAGCTTCTGTCAATGTATTTTTTAAGGATATGGCTCAGATCGTGGGAATCTGCCTGCAGTTTGGCATCTGGCTCAGCCCCATTATGTATCATGAATCTATGTTTACAGACCGTATGCCCTGGATGGAACCGATTTTTAAACTGAATCCTTTTTACTATATCGTCACCGGATACAAGGACAGCATGATTACAGGCAACTGGTTCTGGGAGCGGCCGAAGCTGACGCTGTATTACTGGGCCTTCACCCTGATCGTACTTCTTTGCGGACTTAAGATGTTTAAAAAACTCAGGCCTCATTTTTCCGATGTTCTGTAAGCGGATATGATAGGAAAGATAGGGATTGGCTGGAGACAGGGAGAGCGGGAAGGAACGATCGAGGCACAGGTGGTCTATTCCCGACGCCACAGTCTGGCACTGGAGATAAAGACGGATGGTCAGGTGATCATCCGTGCGCCGGAGGGCATTTCGGAAGGAGTGCTGATGGAGTTTGTACGAACCCGGCAGGAATGGATTCTGAAGAAATGGTTCGATTCGGAAACAAAGAGACGAAATCTGGCTCAGGTATTTCCACATGACTATGAGGAAGATCCAAAGCTTGAGGCGGCTTACCGCAGGAAGGCACGGGAGCGGATTGGGCAGAGGATTGCGTATTTTGCGGCTTTGATGGGAGTAACCTATGGGCGGATTTCCATCCGCAGCGCCAAAACACGCTGGGGAAGCTGCAGCAGTGAGGGAAATTTAAATTTCCACTGGAAGCTGGTGCTGATGCCGCCGGAGGTTCTGGATTATGTGGTGGTCCATGAGCTGGCTCACCGAAAGGAGATGAACCATTCCCGGAAGTTTTGGGCAGAAGTAAAGAATGTGCTTCCCGATTATGAGAAGAGAAGAAAGTGGCTGAAAGAATTTGGAGGATACGTGTAGGTACCCTGATTTCCGGCTGCGGGACAATAAAAGAGGATTGAATGCTTCGTTTGACAGATATCGCAGCGAAGGGTTCAATCCTCTTATGTGTTTATGGTTTATTTGGATTTGGCAATGGCATTTTCCAGATCAGCAGGAGAAATGAGTCCTACGGTTTTATTTACGATCTCTCCTCTCTTGAAGTAGAGAAGGGTGGGAACGCTCATGACTCCGAAACGGGATGCCAGATCCATTTCTTCATCAATGTCTACCTTGTAGAAATGTACCTCCGGATGAACCTCTGCCATGCGTTCTACTGCGGGAGCCAGCATTTTGCAGGGACCGCACCAGGTTGCAAAGAAATCAACGACTACTACGTCGTCACCGGCATTTACTGCCTGGTCGAAATCAGCGGATGTGAGATGTGAAAGTGCCATATATATTACCTCCTGTAAATGTGAATTCGTTTTCTGTTGTATATAGGATACCACAGCCGCCCCTCTTTTTATGTGATAAAAGTCACGAAACAGAAAAAATATTTACAGAAGCTTCATAATGAGCTGCATGACAACTTCCGCCCCTCCGGAAAGAAGCATCACATGGATGGGATCCATTTTGAATCTTGCAAGAAGAATCAGGGAAAGCAGAAAGATTCCCACAGCTCTTATATTTGTACTGGAGAGAATGGCATCCAGATGGAGGGAGGAAATGTCATTTCCCCAGAATGCGGTAACCAGAATGCTGACTCCGGCAGCTGCGATCATGGCGATTACGGCAGGACGGAGGGATTTTAAAATGCCTTGAAGAAGGCTTAAACTTCGGTATTTTAAGTAAATTTTTGCCAGAATCGTTACAAGAATGCAGGAAGGGAGCACACAGCCGATGGTAGCTGCCAGCGCTCCGGGAACTCCGGCAATGCGGGTGCCTACAAAGGTTGCGGAATTGACTGCGATCGGGCCGGGGGTCATCTGGGAAATGGTGATCAGATCCGTAAATTCGGACTGGGAAAGCCAGGGATGAAGCTGTACTACCTGATTCTGGATCAGAGGCATTGCCGCATAGCCGCCGCCGAAGCTGAAGGCGCCAATCTGCAGAAAGCTTAAAAAGAGCTGTAAATAGATCATAAGGAACCGCCTTTCTTCTGTTTTTCACGGCTTAAGGTTGTGACGATACCAAGGCCGATGCACAGCAGGATAATGATAATGGCGCTGACGCCGAAGAAGTAGTTGGCAATAAAGGCTGCGGCCATGACAAGAAGGGGAACTGTCTGCTTTTCTTTTATAATGCCAGAGGACATTTCCCAGACTACCTCCATGATTACGGCTCCTACTCCGGCCTGCATTCCGTTTAACATCCAGCCCACATACTGATTGGAGCGGAAGGCGGCATAGCAGAGTGAAATCAGAGAAAGGATGGCAAAGGGAGGGATGACCGTTGCAAGAACGGAGGTCATGACTCCGGGAAGGCCTGCCAGCTTGTAGCCTACCACGATAGCCCCGTTGACTGCGATGGCGCCGGGGCAGGACTGGGCAATGGCTACCAGATCCAGCATCTCTTCCTCATCGATCCAGTGGTACTGGTCCACAAAGGTTTTTTTCATCAGTGTTACAATTACATAGCCGCCGCCAAAGGTAAAGGCGCTGAGATAAAAGGTAGAAATAAAAAGCTTTTTTAAGATGACAGACCGCTTTTCATGATGGGATACAGCTTCCATGGGTGAACTCCTTTTAAAACGGGAAGTATTCCCGGTTATTTTGCCGGAAAATCCATCCGGCATTCCTACTATACGCCTTGCAGATACATATGTAAAATACTATAATATTATAATATATATAATGAAAATATTATGAATATACGAATCAGTGAAAGAAAGGAGAAGGATCATGACGCTGCGTCATTTAAGGATTTTTGTCACGGTCTGCGAGACGGGAAGCATGACTGCGGCAGCCCAGATACTCTATATTGCCCAGCCCGCTATCAGTCTGGCTGTTTCAGAGATGGAGGAGCATTACAAAGTTCGGCTCTTTGACCGTATTTCACGCCGTTTGTATCTCACAGACAGCGGGCGGCAGGCTCTGGAATATGCCAGACATATTATCGCGCTTTTTGACGAGATGGAGCAGGGGGTGGGAGACGGCCAGGCGGCGAAAGAATTGCGGATCGGTACCAGCATTACCATCGGCTCCTGCCTGCTTCCCGGATATATCAGGGAGCTGAAGGAACGTTTTCCGTCGCTGACCGTACAGGCGGCGGTGGGAAATTCAGAGGCCATTGAGCAGAAGCTGCTTGAAAATCAGATCGATATCGGTATCATTGAGGGAATGGTTCACAGTCCCTATATCCACTGTAGGACCTTTCCCGGCGATCGGCTGGTATTTATCTGCCCTCCGGCCCATCCGTTTGCAGGGCATACCTTAAAATCGGCTGAAGAGCTGGCAGGACAGGATCTGATCCTGCGGGAGCGGGGCAGCGCGGGGCGAGAGGTTCTGGACGGGATTCTGGCAGCAGGGGAAATTTCTGTGAAGCCCTTATGGGAGAGCGTCAGCAATGAGGCGGTGCTGGAAGGGGTAAAAGCCGGTCTGGGCTTGTCGCTTCTTCCTTATTATCTGGTTCGGGACAGCCTTGAGAAGGGGCAGGTTAAGGAGTTCTTTATAAGAGGACTTGCATTGTCACGGAAGTTTTCCGTTATTTACCATAAGAACAAATTTTTGACAAAAGAGGCCAGAACGTTGATCGGGCTGGCGGCGGGGGAGGAAGAAGGGTAGTTTTTATTCTTTTTACCAGTATAAAAATTTGCCATTGTATGATATACTTATCCCTAAAGTGGAGAATTATGCAGTTATGCAACTAGATATGGAGAACGATATGGAAGTAAGAGAACAGGAAAATGCCATCAGCGTCCGGGACGTGACCAAGGTCTACCGGCTGTATGACAAGCCCATTGACCGTTTAAAGGAATCGATGAGCATTTCCCATAAAAATTATCACAGGGACTTTTATGCTTTAAGCGGACTTTCCTTTCAGGTAAAGAAGGGGGAAACCGTAGGGATCATCGGTACAAATGGTTCCGGAAAGTCTACCATTTTAAAGATTATCACCGGAGTGCTGACGCCAACCACCGGGCAGGTGGATGTAAACGGCAAGATTTCCGCCCTTTTGGAGCTGGGAGCCGGTTTTAATATGGATTATACGGGAATTGAAAATATCTACATGAACGGCACCATGATGGGCTATACGAAAAAGGAGATGGATGCAAAGCTTCAGGATATTCTGGATTTTGCTGAAATCGGAGATTTTGTCTATCAGCCGGTAAAGACCTATTCCAGCGGTATGTTTGTCCGTCTGGCCTTTGCTCTTGCGATCAACGTAGATCCTGAAATCCTGATCGTAGATGAGGCTCTGTCGGTAGGAGATGTATTCTTCCAGTCCAAATGCTACCGCCGGATGGAGGAGATCCGCAAAAAGGGCACGACCATCCTGATGGTTACACACGATATGGGAAGCATTATCAAATACTGTGACCGGGTGGTTCTGCTTCATAAGGGCGAATTTATCGCTGAAGGGCCTGCGGGCAAAGTGGTGGATATGTATAAGAAGATTCTGGCCGGAAAGCTGGAGGAGCTGAAGGCGGAGCTGGCGGCAGGAGTCCATAAAACGGATCAGCAGTCCGGCACAGAGGATGACCTTTCAGATTTCTCAGGCGGTATGGACGTAGACGGCCTTGTTGATGCACAGCTGGCAAAAAGAACATTTCTTGACAGCCATGAGAGCGCCGGAACTACAAATCAGCATCCCAAGGGGCTGATGCGCGACCAGATGACGATCAATTCAGACCGTACGGAATATGGCGACGGACGAGCAGAAATCTATGACCTGGGTCTTTTAGACGCCAGAGGTAATATTACAAATCTCCTGTTAAAAGGAGAGATGTTTACTATCCGTGAATGCATCCGTTTCCATGCGGATATTCAGTCGCCTATTTTTACCTATACCATTAAAGATAAAAAGGGAACCGAGCTTACAGGCACCAACACCATGTTTGAGGGAGCGGATATTCAACCGGTGAAAAAGGGCGAGGAATATGTGGTGGAATTTACCCAGAAGATGACCCTTCAGGGCGGTGAGTACCTGTTAAGCATGAGCTGTACCGGCTTCGAGGCCGGAGAGCATACGGTATATCACCGTTTGTATGATGTGACAAATATTACTGTTATTTCCAATAAAAACACCGTGGGCGTTTACGATATGGAATCCCAGGTGAAAGCGGAAAAGAGGAAAGCAGATGAATGATATAAGCTATGAGATTCTGGATCTCTTTAAAAAATACGGCTCCGATCCGGAGGGGATTCAGAAAATCCTTGAAAATGACAGCCGTCCGGAGGTGTTGTATGCTCTTTCCGATGTCCGGAAAAATCTTTTCGACTGGATGGAGCTGGAAAAATGTGAAAATGTACTGCAGCTGGATTCCGGCTATGGGGTTCTCACCGGATTGTTTGCAGAGCGCTGCGCCCATGTGACTGTAACGGACCGCAGGGATGAAAATCTGGTGGTGAATGAGCAGAGAAACAGCAGTGCGGACAATATTTCCTATATAAAAGAAAACGATTGGAAGAAGGAAGACCACAGAGAAGCTTACGATCTTGTGGTTTTAGAATCTTCCCGCCCGGACATGGACTTAAAGGCCGTTGTAAAGGAGGCTTCTCAGTATGTAAAACAGGGAGGCCGTCTGGTGTTTTCCTGTGAAAATGCCCTGGGACTGTGCTTTTTATCTGGTGCTGTCCATGATGAGGATGAGAGTGCATTTACCAAGGGAGAACTGGAGGCGGCTTTTCGTGAGGCAGGCCTTGAAACCGTAGAATTTTATTATCCCATGCCGGAGTATAAGCGGGCTCAGACGGTGTATTCCGACCGGTATCTTCCCGGAAAGGGCGATATTCCCCATGTGACCGCAGTCTATGACCGCCAGCGCTGGGCCTGCATCCATGAGGATGAGATTTCCGATAAGCTGGTTCAGGAAAAGGCCTTTGGACTTTTCGCCAATGCCTATCTGGCAGTGGCCTCTAAGGAGCAGGAGCCCTTTGATACGATTTTTGCAAAATATAACCGGACCAGAAAACCTCAGTTTCAGATCCGCACCCGCATTTTAGAAGAAAATGGAAAGCGATATGTGGAAAAGGCTGCTCTTACAGAGGCATCCGGAGCACATATTGGTTCTATGGAGGAAAAGCATGAGAAGCTCTCCAAGGTAAATCCTGAAGTTCATGTGCTGGAACCGCATTTTTCTGAGGATAAACAGGCGGTACGGTTTGAGTTTCTTACAGGAAAGACGCTGGCAGAGGAGCTTGGCGGGCAGATCCGGGGAAAGAAGGCTCCGGTTGAGGCAATTCAGGCAGCGATGGAACAGGTCTTCTCAAAGGCAGCCCTGCGCCCGGAGTCCTTTTATGTGACACCGGAATTTCTGGAGGTGTTTGGAAGGAATCCGGCAGAAGATTCACAGGACAGCGCTCCGGGAGAACTGGAACAGCAGCTGTCTGCCCTGTCGGATGCTTCCTACGCAGTCAGCAATATTGACGGCCTGTTTGAAAATCTGATGGTAAGCGGCGGCAAGCTGTACTGCCTGGATTATGAATGGGTCTTTGATTTCCCTGTTCCGGCAGGTTTTGTCCGCTATAGGAATCTGGTTTATTTCTATTATAAATATGAAGGCCTGATGGACTATGAAAATGCAGCTGATTTCCTGAAGGAATTCGGAATCGGGGAAGAACTGTCCGGGCTGTATGCTGCCATGGAGGAATCCTTCCAGTCCTGGGTACACGGAGACGGCACTCAGGGGTATATGGGTAATTATAAACAGCGTCTGGTGACCTTAGAGGAATTAAAGGCCCAGGAAAAGGAACTGGATCAGGCCAGAGAGCGGATCAACCAGCTTCAGGAAGAGGTGGAGGAGCGCAATATTCAGGTGAAAAAGGATCAGGAGATTCTGCGCCTTACCAATAATCATGTAAAGAACCTGGAAATCATGATTAAGGATCTGCGCCATGAGATTGACGAGCTGGGTAAGCTTGCCACCTATTTGAATGGTCATGAAGCGGCCGTATACAAGCTTCGCAGAAAGCTGGGTGTTCAGGTCAATAAGGCATTCCCAAAGGGAACCAGAAAGCGCAAGGTATTGAACTACTGCTTCCATACGGTGCGCCACCCTGCAAAATACATGAAGATGTATGCCACCAAAGAGGGCCGCAACCTGATTGAGGGCGATTTTAAGATTGGCGAGGGCTATCTCACCGGAGGCCATCTCTCCTTCCCGCAGTATCCGGGCGAGGGAAAAGAAGGGAAAAATGGCTGGGAAGGGCCCTTAGTCTCCATTGTGATCCCCTGTTATAATCAGATCCACTACACCTATGCCTGTCTTCAGTCCATTCTGGAATATACGAAGGACGTGACCTATGAGGTCATCATTGCAGATGATGTGTCAACAGATGCAACGGCGGAAATCAGCCGTTTTGTGGACGGGCTGGTGATCTGCCGCAATCAGACCAATCAGGGCTTTTTAAGAAACTGCAACCAGGCGGCAAAGGCAGCCAGGGGCAAATATATCATGTTTTTAAATAATGATACCAAGGTGACGGAAGGGTGGCTATCTTCTCTGGTGAAGCTGATCGAATCCGACCCGTCTATAGGTATGGTAGGCTCCAAGCTGGTGTATCCGGACGGACGTCTTCAGGAGGCCGGAGGCATTCTGTGGAGCGACGGCTCCGGCTGGAACTATGGGCGGCTGGATGACCCGGATAAGGCAGAGTACAACTATGTAAAGGACGTGGACTACATTTCCGGCGCCGCCATCCTTTTATCCGTTCAGCTCTGGAAGCAGATCGGCGGCTTTGACGAGCGGTTTGCTCCTGCCTACTGTGAAGATTCTGATCTGGCCTTTGAGGTGAGAAAAGCCGGATACCGGGTGGTATATCAGCCTCTATCCAAAGTCATTCATTTTGAAGGGGTGTCCAACGGTACGGATGTAAACGGTACGGGCCTGAAGCGGTATCAGGTGGAAAACAGCAAAAAGCTTCGGGAAAAATGGGCGGATGAGTTTAAGCGTCAGTCTGTCAATGACGGAAATCCCAATCCATTCAGGGCAAGGGAGAGAAGCCAGGGTAAAAAGGTGATCCTGGTAGTGGATCACTATGTGCCTACCTTTGATAAGGACGCAGGCTCCAAGACCACCTATCAGTATCTGAAAATGTTCCTGAAAAAGGGCTATGTGGTAAAATTCCTGGGAGACAACTTCCTCCATGAGGAACCCTATTCCACGGCTCTCCAGCAGATGGGAATTGAGATCCTCTACGGGGATGACTGGGCTTCCGGTATCTGGGACTGGCTGAAACGGAATAAGGATGAAATTGATTTTGCCTATTTAAACCGGCCCCATATTGCCACAAAATATGTGGACTTTATTAAGGAAAATACGAATATCAAAGTGATTTATTACGGCCATGACCTTCATTTCCTGCGTCTGGGACGGGAGTATGCTCTTACAGGCGATATTTCAATCAAGCGTGAGGCTGATTACTGGAAAGCCATTGAGCTGTCCATGATGCGGAAGGCGGCCATTTCCTATTATCCGTCCTATGTGGAGGTAGATGCCATCCACAAGATTGACCCGGAAATCCCGGTAAAGGCCATTACAGCCTATGTATACGATGAATTTCTTTCCAATATCCAGGAGGACTTCGCAAAGAGAGAAGGACTGCTCTTTGTAGGCGGATTTGCTCATCCGCCCAATGCGGATGCAGTGCTGTGGTTCGCACAGGAGATCTTCCCGCTGATCCGGGAAAAACTTCCGGAGATAAACTTCTATGTGGTAGGCTCCAAGGTTACGGATGAGATAAAGGCCCTTGAGCAGCCTGGAAACGGAATTATCATAAAGGGCTTTGTAAGTGAAGAAGAGCTGGCTGAGCTGTATGCCTCCTGCCGCATCGTAGTCGTTCCCCTGCGGTACGGGGCCGGCGTAAAGGGCAAGGTGGTAGAAGCCATCTACAACGGAGCGCCTATTGTCACAACCGGCACCGGAGCCGAAGGAATCCCGGAGGTAGAAACCATACTGGAAATCGAGGACGATCCGGCTGCATTTGCAGAAAAATGTGTATCTCTCTACAACGATCCTGCCCGCTGCCGGAGTATGTGTCACGCCACTCAGGACTATATCCGCAGACACTTCAGTCTCGAAGGCGCATGGAAGGTGATAGAGGAGGACTTTCGCGACAGCAGTGAGCAGTGCAGCCATGCAGAATTTCACGTTGAAAAGTAAGCTCGCTTACTTTTCGACGGGGAAAGCTGCATGGCTATAGGGCGAACGCTCGCGACCGAGGAAACGCGCAGCGTTTTCGAGGTCAGCACTGAGGAATTTAAGTATACATTTAAGGAGAACAAAATGCAGGCAATACTTCTCGCCGGAGGTCTGGGCACCCGTTTACGCAGCGTAGTAAGCGACCGTCCCAAGCCAATGGCTCTCATACAGGAAAAACCATTTATGGAGTACGTTACCAGAGAACTGGTGCGAAACGGCGTCAGGGATATTATTTTTGCCGTAGGCTATAAGGGCTCCATGGTGGAAGAATATTTTAAAGACGGCAGCGATTTTGGCTTTCATGCAGCTTACGCCTATGAGGAAACTCTCCTAGGCACCGCAGGGGCCATTAAAAATGCCGGAAAATTCATTACAGAGGATCGTTTTTTCGTTCTCAATGCAGATACCTTTTACCAGATTGACTATACAAGACTGGTAAGGCAGCAGGATGAGCAGCAGCTGGACATGGCGCTGGTGCTGCGCAGAGTGCCGGACGTATCCCGCTATGGTCAGGCTGTTTTAGATGAAAAGGGCATCCTTACAGGCTTTAATGAAAAGACACAGGAGGCAGAATCCGGCACCATAAACGGCGGTATTTACCTTATGAAAAAAAGCCTTTTAGACGAGATTCCGGAGGGAAAGGTATCTCTGGAAAATGACAGGATTCCCTGCTGGCTGTCAGAGGGAAAGCGGCTGGGCGGCTTTGTAAATGACGGTTATTTCATTGATATCGGTATTCCGGAGGCTTATTTCCAGTTCCAGAGGGATGTAGAAACAGGCGTTGTCCGGTAGGTAAGAAACGGAAGGAGAAAAATATGGTAATCAGAGGCAGAGCGCCCCTGCGGGTCAGCTTCGGCGGAGGCGGCACGGATGTAGCCCCTTTCTGCGAGGAGCAGGGCGGCGCAATTATTGGGAGCACCATCAATAAATATGCCTACTGCTCTATCGTACCCAGAGAGGACGATCAGATCATTGTCCATTCTCTGGATTTCGATATGACAGTAAAGTACAATACAAAGGAAAACTACGTCTATGACGGCCGTCTGGATCTGGTAACAGCGGCTCTTAAGGCGATGGAGATCAGCCAGGGCTGCGAGGTATATTTACAGTGCGACGCGCCTCCAGGCTCCGGCCTTGGAACCTCCTCTACTGTGATGGTAGCCATGCTTACGGCTATGGCAAGATGGAAGGGGATCATGATGGACGCCTATGCCATGGCGGATCTGGCCTATCAGGTGGAGCGGCTGGATTTAAAGATTGACGGCGGCTATCAGGATCAGTATGCGGCGGCCTTCGGCGGCTTTAATTTTATTGAGTTCCACGGCAGAAACAACGTAGTTGTAAATCCCTTGAGAATCAAAAAGGACATTATCCATGAGCTGCAGTACAACCTTTTACTGTGCTATACGGGAAATATCCATGTATCTGCCAACATTATCAGGGATCAGGTACAGAATTACGAGAAAAAGGATGCCTTTGAGGCCATGTGTGAGGTAAAGGCCCTGGCTTATGCCATGAAGGACGAGCTGTTAAAGGGAAACCTCCACAGCTTCGGAAAACTCCTTGACTATGGATGGAAAAGCAAAAAGCGCATGAGCAGCAAGATCACCAATCCTCAGATTGATATGCTTTATGACGAGGCGATCAAGGCCGGAGCCCTGGGAGGAAAGCTCCTTGGAGCCGGCGGCGGCGGTTATCTTCTCATGTACTGCCCATACAATGTGCGCCACAAGGTAGCGGCCCGTATGGAGCAGGCAGGAGGCCAGCTGGCAGACTGGAATTTTGAACTGCGCGGAGCCCAGAGCTGGGTGGCAGACGAGGAGCGCTGGAAGTACGATCAGGTAAAGGTCCATATGCCAAATAAGATCTATACCTTTGATCTGTAAGCAGGAATGAGATATGGAAAAAATTGTATTTTTGGATCGGGACGGCACGCTGAATGAAGAGGTAAATTATCTGCACCGTCCGGAGGATATGCATCTGCTAGCCGGGGTGCCGGAAGCTTTGAGAAGGCTTAAGGAGGCCGGATTTAAGCTGGTGGTGGTCACCAATCAGGCCGGAGTAGCCAGAGGATATTATACGGAAGAGGATGTAAAAGTCCTTCATCGGTATATGAATGAGCTGCTGGCGGCAGAGGGGGCCGAAATAGACGGCTTTTATTACTGTCCCCACCATCCGGTTCACGGAATCGGGAGCTATAAAAAGGAGTGCAGCTGCCGGAAACCGGGAATCGGTATGTTTTTGCAGGCAGAAGAGCGGTTTACAGCAGATAAGTCCCATTCCTATATGATTGGAGATAAGCTTTTAGACACGCAGGCGGGGAAGAACTACGGTGTGACCTCCATTCTGGTAGGAACGGGATATGGGAAGGAGCTTTATGAAGCCAGTCGGGCGAAGAAGGATGAAGCGCCCTCATATGATTATTATGCAGAGAATCTGCCCCAGGCTGCGGACTGGATTTTAAGGCGGCAGTAAAGCAGAGACGTGATATATTTCAGGAAAAAAGAGAGGTAACAGGATGAACGGCAGTAAGGTAGATTTGATTCTTAAGGAGTTGATGGAGCGCTATCCGGTACTGATGCCTGTAAAAGAGGACATTTTTAAGACATATGAAATTCTCAGGGATGCCTTTTTGCAGGATGGAACGCTTCTCATAGCCGGAAACGGCGGAAGCTGTGCGGACAGCGAGCATATTGTGGGGGAACTGATGAAGGGGTTTGTAAAACGGCGTCCGGTGACTTCTGCCTTTGAACAGAAGCTTAAGGAGGCAGAGCCGGAGCTTGGAGAGGAACTGGCAAAGCGGCTTCAGGGGGCTCTTCCTGCCATTGCCCTTACGGGTCATCCCGCCCTTTCCACAGCCTTTTTAAATGATGTGGACGGAAGCATGGGCTTTGCACAGCAGGTCTATGGTTACGGAAGAAAGGGAGACGTATTTTTAGGAATTACCACCTCCGGAAATTCAAAGAATATCCTGTATGCAGCAGCTGTGGCAAAAGCAGCAGGCTTAAAGGTCATTGGCCTTACAGGAAGGGATGGCGGCCGTTTAAAGGCGATGACGGATGCCTGTATTGTGGTTCCGGAGCAGGAAACCTTTAAGATACAGGAATTTCATCTGCCGGTTTATCATGCCCTGTGCTTGATGTTAGAGGAGTATTTTTATGAGGTATAAGCACGTGTTTGCCATTCCGGCCTATGGGCAGTCGCCCTGGCTGGAAACCTGTATCCGCTCTTTAAAGGCTCAGAGCCAGCCGTCGCCGGTTATCCTCTGTACATCTTCTCCCAGTGAATTTTTAGAGCAGATGGCAGAGAAGTATGAGCTGCCCCTTTATGTGCGCCGGGGAGAGAGCAGCATCCGGGATGACTGGAATTATGCCTATGAAATGGCAGATGGGGAATATGTGACGATTGCTCATCAGGATGATGTGTATCATAAGGAGTATGCGGCAGAGCTTTTGAAGGCAGCCGGAAAATGGCCGGATATGACGGTTTTCACAACGGATTACGTGATTACAAAGGGCGGAAAAACCATTACAGGAGACAGGCTTTTGTGGGTGAAACGCATCCTGCGCCTGCCTCTTCGCTGTCCTGCGTTTAATGGCTTTACCTGGGTAAAACGCCTGCCTTTGATGCTTGGAAACTCCATCTGCTGCCCTGCGACCACCTACCACAAGTCCCTGTTGGGAGAACCTCTTGTGCGTTCTGAGTACAGCTACGCGTTAGACTGGGATAATCTGGTGCAGCTTGCAGAGCGTCCGGGCCGTTTTATCTGCCGTGAAAAACCTCTTATGTACTATCGGGTTCACGACGGGGCGGCGACAAAGGCCTGTATGGAGGATAACCGGAGGGCAAAGGAGGAACGGGAAATGTTTGCCCGTTTCTGGCCGGAGCCGGTGGTCCGGTTTTTGATGCGGGGATATGCCTCTGCATATAAGGAATACGAGTAAAGGAAATGTTTCAGGATGTGCGGCATCAGACGAAGAGAGATGAAAATGGTCCTGGTCCTGCTCTGGGCAGCCGGGGCCATTGTGCTGGGAATCGGAGTATTTGAGCTGTTTTTAACCGGTTCTCTGGGGGAGATACTGAAAAAAGAGGAAACAAAGACCATGCTGGCCCAGGTGCTGGCCGTATTTTTATGGAACCTTCTGTGGCTTTCCAGAGTAAAGAACCGTAAAGCCCAGATTTTGGGAATCAGTGTGGGAAGCCTTCTGTTTGCCTGGTGTCATCAGATGCTTGTTCCTGCTGTTATATCAGGAGTGTGGATTGCAGTTTTAATCTGTCTGGGAAGATGGCTGAACGGGTGGCTGATGGGAGGCCGGAAAAGGATGCAGGATCTGACCAGGAAAGAATGGGAGAATATCCACTGGGCAGAGACTCTGGCTCTGGGCCTTGTAACAGGAAGCGCCTTATGGATGGTCATTGTCTGCGTGATTTCCCTTACAGGCCATGGAGGAGTTCCCTTCTGGCGGATTCTGGCCCTGATCCTTACTGCGGGAACACTGGCGGTATGTGCGGCAATCCAAATCAGGAGAAAAAATGAGAGCAGAAAGCAGCAGGAAAGAAAAGCGGTTCCGAACAGAGAGGCCTTCTGGCAGGCTGTGCTTCCGGATACCTTCCCACAGGCTCTTTTATGGGCGTTTATCCTTACCATGGTTCTTTTGCAGGCAGGACGGCTGAATATAGAGCTGGATTATGATTCCCTTCACTACGGCCTGCGTTCCGGTTTTGTGCTGGATAATGGGAAGGGAATTTATGAAAACCTGGGAATGAATAATCTGGTGTACAGCTACAGCAAGGGGCTGGAGGTTTTAAACCTTCCTCTGTCAGGTACGCCTACCTATGGTTTCGTCCTGGCTTTTTCCTTCTGGACAACTGTGGGAACAGTGCTTCTGGCCGGACATATAGGCGGGAGAAACGGCGGAAAAACCATGGCTTTGTGGACAGCCGCTGTATGTGCTGCCATTCCGGGCATTATGAATATGGCAGTGTCTGCAAAGAGCGACAGCATTACCCTTTTGTACCAGCTGATCATTTATGATTTCCTCTGCCTTGCCATTGGTAAGAAGGAGCAGGGGAAACAGGCGGTTCCATGGCTGCTCTTTGCAGTGGCGGCTTATATTGTGACCCTTGTTTTCAAGCCTACCGCACTGGTGTTTTCTACGGCACTGGGCGCGGCAGGACTGTTATGCCTGCTGCTTGGGAAAAATTTAAAAATTGGAAATAAAAGGGGAGTTTTCCTCTGGATGCTTCCGCTTATGGCTGCAGCCGGATTGTGGTACCGCACATGGAGGATCACGGGAGTACCGATCACTTCTATTTTTGCCGGAATGTGCGAAAAGATCGGTTTTGAGGTAAAATATCCCTTTAATTTTTCACGGGTCATCGGGGATCCCTGGGCTCTGTCGGCAGGTGAGAAGGCAGAAAGGCTCATGGAGCGTCTGAAAGGGATTCTTCTTGCACCTGTGGGAGAAGATATGGACCATGTGATCATTGCCTGGGGAACGGGGCTTGTGACCATCCTTCTCATTTTGTGGTGCATAAACCTTATTTTCCGGCTTCGCTCAGGAAAGCAGTCCGGGCTTTTTATGAACAGTCATGACCGGTTTGACGGCGTTCTTACAGGAATCCTTCTGGCAGGCTCTGTTTTAAGCATTTATACATTGAGCCAGGTGGACGGAAATTATTTTATGCTGGTATATGCGGTTCTTGGAATCAGCGCAGTGCGCATGACAGGAACGTGGATAAAAGCCCGGAAAGAGGCAGGGAATCGATGGGCTCACAAAAGCCTCTGTTTTCTGGCAGTTCCATTTTTTCTATTCAATACGCTGGTATCCTGCACCACCAGCTGGGCCGGCACACCGGGCTTTACCCCTGTGAAATGGACCGGGCCGGGCTGCTATAACCACAGGACAGAACAGAACGAGCGGAAAATACGCCGGGGCTATGAAGCGCTGGCAGCCAGCTTTTCACCCAGAGACCGGGTACTGGCTTTTGGATACCACCCTGAGGTGCTGGATTTAAACTGCTGTGTTCAGAGCTATTATGATGTGACCGGCAGCGGGGGAGATGTTTATCTGGTAAAGAAGCTTGCGTATTTTGAAGAATTTCTGGAATATGCAGGGGTTGACTATTTCTTTGTCCAGGCTGGATATCTGGCTGATCGGGCAAGGGCCTTTGAAATCGTTGAAGACATGATCGAAGAGGGAACCCTGCGGGATCTTACCTTTGAGTGGGGAAATATGAAAGCCCGTGTGGCTTTAGATGAAAAAACAGAGGAGCTTCAGATAGAGGAGGCGGAGCGCTTCCGCCAAAACTACTGTATGAGAGAGAACGGATTCCGGTAGGCGTCCGGCAAACACACCTGAATAAAGGAGGCAGAAGCATTGGAAGCAAAGGACAGAATAAAATTCAGGATCGGATTTTCCAGAATGGAGAAAAAATATGAGTGGAAGGATCATCTGATCTTTATGGGACTGCTTTTCGGGCTGGCTGTGTGGGTCAACCGGGGAATCGAGATCAAGGGCCTTTATATGGATGACCTGTATTTCTGGTCCTGCTACGGAGAGCAGAGCTTTCTGCAGTATGTATTTCCCATGGGAAGTACCCGTTTCCGCTTCCTTTATTATCTGGCAGCCTGGCTGGAAATGGCTGTGGTGGGAAATCATGTGTCATGGTTCGTACCCATTAACATCCTTTTAAACGGAGCTCTGGCCTGCTATCTGTATGGAATTGCCTGCAGGCTTTCCGGAGCAAAGGCCATTGGATTTTTTACAGGCGTCATGTTTTTATCCAGCCGTATGGCCTATTATCAGATCGGACAGGTGCTGGGGCTGATGGAAACCATGGCGCTGTGGATGGCAGCGGCAATTTTGTGGAATCTGTACCGGTATATCAATGAAGATCACAGAGACAGCCTGTTTTTAAAGGCCTGTCTGCTGTATTTTGGTGTCTGCTTTGTCCATGAGCGTTATATGGCTCTCTTTCCTCTTCTCATTCTGGCCTTGATCGCGGTCCGGTGCAGACGGTCTGTCTGCATTGTGGGAGCGGTGGGAAGCTTCGGGCTGGTTCAGCTCATCCGGGCCTTTACCATCGGTACGGTGCTTCCGGCAGGAACGGGAGGCACTCAGGTGGCAGAAACATTAAATATCCCTCAGGCCATTGGCTTTGCCTTCAGTCAGGCAGCTTACATTTTCGGGATCAATGCGGGACCGGAGCACTTAAACGGCTGCCCCTGGGGCCAGAGCCCTTTTTGGGTTAAGCTTTTGGTGATCCTGGCAGATCTGGCGGTTCTTGCCATTGTGCTTGGTTTCCTTGTAATGTTGTTTGGAAGAAAAAGGAAAGAAAAACGGGCGGCCCTTTGGGTAAATGTCCTTTTATTTACGGGCTTTATTGCGCTTAATGTGGCATCCTCCAGCGTTACGATCCGTGTGGAACTGCGCTGGATCTATGTATCCTTAGCGGGTGCATTGCTGTTTCTGGCCTGGATGTACGGCGAGCTGACAAATGGAGTGAAAAAAGAGCTTTATCTGAAGCGCATCTGGCCCTGGGGCGTGCTCTTTGGAGCCTATGTGCTTTTCATGTTCCCTGTGGAGCTTTTTTACAGAGGCTGCTATCCAAAGCTTTATCTCTGGCCAGATCAGCTGCGCTATAATTCTCTGGCAGAAGAAACTTATGAAAAATATGGGGATGAGATTTTCGGAAAAACCATCTATATCATGGAAGACACCTATGAGATGAGTGATTTTACAGCCAGAACCTTCTTTAAGGTCTTTGACAAAAAGAGACTGGCCGAGGGAACGCAGGTAAAGAAGATTGAAAGCATCCGCGACATCGGACTGGTGGATGACAGTATGCTGGTGCTGCGGGAGGATCCGGAGCACAATGGTTTTCAGGATATTACAGATTTTGTAAGGGATTTAAAGCTCAAGGTGGATTACGGCTACTATGAGGACGGCTGGATGGATGAACACGCCTCTCTGACCGTGATGGCGGGAGAAGAAGGAATCATTGATCTGGAAATCATGTATCCCGGCATTATGAGCGGCGGAGAAATGATTACCATTACAAAGGATCAGGAGGAGCCCTTAAAGCTTCCCCTTCACTTCAGTGTGGTGGATGCGCGCCTTACGGCCAGCCCCTGGCAGCTGGTGCACCTGACCTTTGACTATAATTTTTATATGCAGAATGCGATGGAGCAGAGGGGCGAAGACCGGCTGGCAGCTATTGTTCACATTTCGGCAGAATAAAGCCGGAAATAGCCGGGAATTTTGGAGGTAACGAATCATGAAGGCAGAAACAAACAGAAAAGACGTATACAGAAAGGCGCTCTGCCTTCTGATTCCCGCAGCGGGGCTGGCGTTTCTTTTATGGTACATCAAAAATGCCACCTGCGATGTGGTTTATTCCGATTATATCCGCCTGGTAAACAGCTACCTGCCGGATGTCTATGATCCGGACCGCTTTTTTGTGCCCGATGTCCTGACAAGAATTCCTATTAACTATCTGGGACGGATCATCAATGTGGAGCTGTTTGGCTTTTCCATTACCTTTGACCGGGTTCTGGGGGCTGTAAGCACAGCGCTTGCGGCCTGGGTATTCGGCCTGTATTTTATCCGTCACAAGCTGGGGAGCATATGGCTTTTCCTTATAATGGCCGTGACATTCAGCCTGAATCAATGGGAGATGCTTACAAATGGAAGCGGCTGGTCCCACTTTTTTGCCTTTGCCTGTTTTTATTACCATGAATTGGTTTTTGACCGGGTGTGGACGGGACAGGAGAAGAAAGGAGATACCCTTCGCATGATCCTGCTGCCAGTACTTATTATCCTTGGAACTGCAGGGCCGTACTGCGCAATCTATGCGGTGGTAATGATCCTGGCTTCAGCAGCGGGAATTGTAAGAGACCTGTGGAGAAAAAAACAAAAGCAGTCAGAATGTTCCGCTTTGGAAGGGGAAAAAGGGTTGGGATCTAAGGGGGATTTTCGCAGGTATCTGACATTTCTTTTTGCAGTTTTGATTCCCCTTCTGCTTTATATCCTCAGCAATTCCTTTGCGGTGGAGGAGCACGCCGGAGCGACGGGCCGTTCCCTGGGAGAGCTTTTAATGGATGCGCCCTCCTTTCCGGTGCGTTTTCTTTTAAAGTCTCTGGCGGGAATGCTGATCGGAGGAGAGGAGCTGATCCAGTGGATTTCAGACGGGAAAATCACAGATGGGTTCTGTTATCTTTTGGGGCTTTTTGTGGCGGCAGGCTATCTGTGGGCTTTATGGATGAATCTGCGGCACAAAATTTATGAGAGATCCCTTTTCCCTATGATGCTCCTTACGGGAGGCGCCTTAAATCATGTGCTGATCTTTTTATCCAGATACATTTTTGAAAAGGAAAACTATGCGTTAAGCTCCCGGTATGCCCTGCAGTTTCAGGTGGGGATTCTGGGAATTATCCTGACCTTTGCCCTGGCAGTACAGATGAAAAGCAGGCTCTCTGCAGCCGGCCGCATCTTTGGGGCTGTATTCTGTATTGCAATCCTTCTGGGAAATGGTTATACTACATATCGTGAGATAGAAAAAGCGCCTTACCGGGAAGAACGGTTTGAGATGATGAGGGAGCTTGCCCCCCTGATGCCGCACCTGACCGATGAGGAGATGATGGAGATGGATCCCGCAGCCCCGGATCTGTATGAATACCGCAAGGGAACGGACAAGCTGCGAAAGGCATTTGAGATATTGGAAGAGAATCAGTTGAATGTATTTCGCTAATGGAGGAGATTCGATGAAAGTTGTAATATTAGCAGGGGGCTTCGGCACCCGTATCAGTGAGGAAAGCCACTTAAAACCAAAGCCCATGATCGAGATCGGTGAAAAGCCCATCCTGTGGCACATTATGAAGTATTATTCCGAATTCGGCTACCATGATTTTGTGATCTGTCTGGGCTATAAGCAGTATGTGGTAAAGGAATTTTTTGCAGACTATTTCCTTCACACCTCAGATGTGACCTTTGACCTGGCAAATAACCGGATGGAGGTTCACAATAATTATTCCGAGCCGTGGAAGGTAACTCTGGTGGATACGGGACTTAACACCATGACAGGAGGCCGTGTAAAGCGGATTCAGCCCTATATCGGAAACGAGCCCTTTATGCTTACATACGGGGACGGGGTTTCTAATGTGGACTTAAAGGCCCTGGCAGACTTTCACAAATCCCATGGAAAGATTGCCACGATTACGACCGTAAACCTGGGCCAGTCAAAGGGTGTTTTAAATATTGATGATAATGACAGCGTACTTTCCTTCAGGGAAAAGGATGACAATGACGGAGCGCTGATCAACGGCGGCTTTATGGTGCTGAATCCGGAAGTATTTGAATATTTAAAGGATGATACTACAGTTTTTGAGAGAGAACCCATGGAGCGGCTGGCGGCAGAGGGACAGATGAAATCCTTCTATCACAGCGGATTCTGGCAGTGTATGGATACACAGAGAGAGATGAAAAAGCTGGAGGCCTTATGGCAGTCGGGAAATGCGCCTTGGAAAATATGGAAGGATGACAGAAAGGATCTTAAGCCATGACAATTGAGGAATTAAAGGAATTTTATGGAAATAAAAAAGTTCTGATCACCGGACACACGGGCTTTAAAGGTTCCTGGCTTACCCGCATCCTGACTCTTTCCGGGGCAGAGGTTACGGGCTATTCCCTGACTCCGCCTACGGATCCCAGCCTTTTTGAAATTGCCGGTCTGGAGGACACTATAAAGAGTGTGGTTGGAGATATCCGCGACCTGGAGCATTTAAGCCGCGTATTTGAGGAAACCCGGCCGGAGATCGTATTTCATCTGGCAGCCCAGCCCATTGTGCGGGAATCCTATCAGGAGCCGGTTTACACCTATGAAACAAATGTAATGGGTACGGTAAATGTATTAGAGTGCGTCCGCCGGACGGAGAGCGTGCGTTCCTTTTTAAATGTGACTACGGATAAGGTTTATGAGAACCGGGAGTGGGAGTATGGCTACCGGGAGTGTGACAATCTGGATGGCTATGATCCCTATTCCAACAGCAAATCCTGCTCCGAGCTTGTGACCCACAGCTATAAAAAATCCTTTTTTGAGGACGGACGCTGCGCCATTTCTACCGCACGGGCGGGAAATGTGATCGGCGGAGGCGATTTTGCCGCAGACAGGATCATTCCGGACTGTGTGAGGGCAGCTGCGGCAGGAAAGACCATTATTGTCCGCAATCCCTATTCCACCCGGCCGTATCAGCATGTGATGGAGCCTCTGGCTGTTTATCTGGCCATTGCCATGAAGCAGTATGAGGACAGAACCTTTGAGGGGTATTATAATGTAGGCCCGGACGACAAGGACTGTGTGACAACGGGAACGCTGGCAGATCTGTTCTGCGCAGCCTGGGGACAGGGACAGACCTGGGAGAACCGCTGGATGGGCGGCCCCCATGAGGCGAATTTCCTGAAGCTGGACTGCTCAAAGATCAAGCATACCTTTGGCTGGACGCCCAGATATGGCGTAAAGGAAGCAGTGGAGAAAACTGTGGAATGGTCAAAGGAGTATCTGGAGGGAGCGGATATGACAGAGGTGATGGACCGCCAGATCCGCGAATTTTTCATTTCATAGGAAAGGGCGTCCTATGGAATAAAAACGCTCCGCGGGGAGTGCCCTGCGGCGTTCCTATGAAATAGAATCAAGGAGGAAAACATATCATGTTTGAACATATGACCGAAGAACAGGCAAGAGCGCAGATTCTGGAGCAGGTAGCCGGATACTGCGATACCTTTCATAAAAAGGCGCCATACAGAGAAGGCGACAGGATTCCCTATGCGTCCCGCGTTTATGACCATGATGAGATGGTAAATCTGGTGGACAGCGCTCTGGAATTCTGGCTGACTTCCGGACGTTATACGGATGAATTTGAGAAAAAGCTGGCAGGATATCTGGGAGTAAAATACTGCTCGCTGGTAAATTCCGGCTCATCTGCCAATCTTCTTGCCTTTATGACCCTGACCTCTCCGCTGCTTGGAGAGCGCCGCATCAAACGTGGGGATGAGATCATCACCGTAGCCTGCGGCTTTCCTACCACCGTGGCTCCGGCTATTCAGTACGGCGCCGTTCCTGTATTCGTGGATGTAACCATTCCTCAGTATAATATTGATGTAACCATGCTGGAAGCGGCCCGGTCTGAAAAGACAAAGGCAGTGATGATCGCCCACACTCTGGGAAATCCATTTAACCTGAGGGCGGTAAAGGCCTTCTGCGACAAATATGATCTGTGGCTTGTAGAGGATAACTGTGATGCTCTGGGAACCCAGTATACCATGGAGGAGGATGGAAGCGAGGTTACAAGATTTACGGGAACCATCGGAGATATCGGAACCTCCAGTTTTTATCCGCCCCATCACATGACTATGGGTGAAGGCGGAGCTGTGTATACAGACAACGGCCTTTTAAACCGCATTATGCGCTCCTTCCGTGACTGGGGACGGGACTGCGTATGTCCTTCCGGCCGCGACAATATGTGCGGACACCGTTTTGACCGCCAGTACGGCGAGCTGCCTTTAGGCTATGACCACAAATATGTATATTCTCATTTAGGCTACAATTTAAAGGCAACCGATATGCAGGCTGCCATCGGCTGCGCCCAGTTAGACAAGTTCCCGTCCTTTGTAGAGCGCCGCCGCCACAATTTTGACCGCTTAAAGGCTGCTCTGGCAGGCACGGAGGACAAGCTGATTCTTCCTGAGGCCTGCGAGCACGCAAGACCCAGCTGGTTTGGCTTCCTCATCACCTGTAAGGAAGGCACAGACCGCAATCAGGTGGTTCAGCATATTGAGAAAATGGGCGTACAGACTCGTATGCTCTTTGCAGGAAACCTGGTAAAGCATCCCTGCTTTGACGAGATGCGAAAGAACGGGGAGGGCTTCCGCGTTGTGGGAAGTCTGGAGCATACGGACCGGATCTTAAAGGATACCTTCTGGGTAGGCGTATATCCCGGTATGACGGACGAGATGATCGACTATATGGCTAAGACCATCCGTGAAGCCATTGCCTGACAGGAACGGAGGTCGAGGACAGTATGGCACAGACATACGATATGACAAAGGTCCATGAGGCCAATTTAAAGATATTAAAGGAGCTGGACCGGATCTGCAGAAAGTATAAGGTCCGGTATGCCCTGGATGCGGGAACCCTGATCGGCGCAGTGCGCCACAAGGGCTTTATTCCCTGGGATGATGATGCAGATGTGGTTCTGATCCGGAGCCAGTACGAGGCGTTAAAAAAGGTTATAAAAAGGGAACTTCCCGATACCATGGAGCTTTTGGAGCCGGACAGCTACCGGGGCGGCCGGGCATTTTATGACTTTACTCCCCGTATTATTTATAAAAACAGCCAGGTTCATCCGGACAGCGACCGGATGGACTATTATGAGGGAAAGTTAAACCATCTCTGGGTAGACCTCTTTATTCTGGATAAGCTGCCCGAGGGAAAGCTGGCGTCTGAGATGACCCGCTTTATCCACAAGGCCATCTACGGCCTGGCTATGGGGCACCGCCATGATCTGGATTATAGCAGATACAGCCTGCTTCACAAAATTTTTGTAGGAGGACTTGCCACAGCAGGAAAGCTGATTCCCCTAAAGTGGATCATTTCCATGCAGAAATGGGCTGCCTTAAAAGACAGAAAGAGCAAAGGAAGCCGGTGGTATTACAGTAATTACCAGCCGGATTACCTCTATGTAACTCTGGAGGATGACTGGTGCACCAAGACGGAGGATGCGCCTTTTGAAGATACGCAGCTGATGATCCCAAAGGGGTATCATCAGGTACTTACAGAGGTTTACGGCGACTATATGCAGCTGCCTCCTGAGGACAAGCGGGTTCCAACCCATTCCAGCCAGCAGATCCGGGTATTTGACTGAATATGATAAAGGAGAACCATCCTTTGAGTGAAGATAGAAGCAATCTGAAAAAAAAGATTCTTTCCGTGGTCGTGTCTGTTTACAATGAGGAACAGGCGCTGGAGGAATGTTATACAGAGATGAAGAGAGTGCTGGATACTCTTTCCTGGGATCATGAGCTGATTTTTGTAAATGACGGAAGCTCAGATGGCAGCCTGGAGGTGCTTAAAGCCCTGGCTTCAGAGGATCAGAAGGTAAAGCTTATCAGCTTTTCCAGAAATTTCGGACATGAGGCAGCCATGATCGCGGGTCTGGATTACAGCACAGGCGACGGAGTGGTCTGCATGGATGCAGATCTGCAGCATCCCCCGGAATGTCTTCCACGGATCATCAGGGCCTTTGAGGAGGGAAACGAGGTAATCAGTATGGTGCGTACCCGAAACAAAAGCGCAGGCTTGATCAAAAATATCACCAGCTCCGGATTTTACTGGCTGATCAACTGCATTTCGGATGTTCACTTTGAGCCTAATGCCTCTGACTTTTTTGCGGTCAGCCGTTCGGTGGCAGAGGTTTTAAAAGGGAATTACCGGGAAAAGGTGCGTTTCCTGCGGGGCTATGTCCAGAACGTGGGCTTTCAGAAAACTACTCTGGAATATGAGGCAGGCGTGAGGGTGGCAGGAGAGAGCAAGTACAGCTTAAAAAAGCTGTTTATCTTTTCGGTTAATACCATCCTCTGCTTTTCCAATATGCCCTTAAAACTGGGAATTTACGCTGGAATCTTATCGGGAGCAGCCGGGATGGCAGTTCTGGTCTATACGCTCTTTACCCGTCAGGGAGCTCCCAGTGGATATGCTACCATTGTGGTGCTGATCTGCTTTATGTTCGCCATGATGTTTCTGCTCATCGGCATCATCGGAGAGTATATCGCCATCCTTTTTACGGAACTGAAGGATCGTCCGGTGTATATTGTGAGGGAGACGGCGAATATAGAACACAATTAAAGATAAATACAAAATACCCTGAAAGCCGTTCAGCCCTTCAGGGTATTTTGCCGTACGGGCCAGTGAGCAGGACGCCCGGTCTACAGCTACATCCTTCGTGAAAGGATCATTCTCCAGATGATAAGGAGACCGGCAAAGGCTGCCATGATGCAGAGCAGAAGCTTTACCATCAGGACGCTTACAAAGCCGGACAGGAGGATCATCACATACAGAAGGATAAACAGGGAGTATCCCGCATAGGCCCAGCTTTTAGTACCGATGGCCTGGCTGCGTTCGTCAAACTCCCGGATTTCCTGCTGCCTTCTGCGCTCAGGATCCTTCAGATAGGAACGGTTTCTTAAAATCAATAAAACTCCGGCAATGATCAGCCCCAGGCCGGTGCCGTAATAGAAGCTTGTCATGAAGCTGCGGCTTTCCGGTTCCAGATAGAGAATGGGAGACGCTCCGGCCGAAGAAGCCAGAGCCGCTGTGAGAGCGGCCGCACCTAAAATCAAAGCAGCTGCTCCAAGAAAGATCCGAAGCCTGCATCTGCGTACCAAACGGGTCTGACCGTTGGTTTTCATAGATTCTCTCATATGTCGTCCTCCTCTTCAAAAATAAAAATTTCTTCGATGGTCCGTCCGAAATACCGGGCGATCTTGTGCGCCAATCCCAGAGAAGCGTTGTATCTTCCGTTTTCTAAAGAAATGATCGTCTGACGGGTAACGCCGACTGCTTCTGCCAGATCCTCCTGACGGATCCGTCCGGTCCGGCGCAGTTCTTGGATCCTGTTTTTCATCTGTGATCGATCCCACCCTTCTTTTTACTGACAGTATCTTTCATCAATGGTTTCCCTTTTGCAGATTAAGTAAAATGTAAAGCTGACTGTACAAAATAAGTATAGGAAACTTTACATAAAAAGTCAAGTTCGTTTTACATTTTGTGCTTTTTTCAGATACAGTATACAAAATGTTTGGAGAAATTTTATAATTGGGTCATTGACTTTCCGACCTGTAAGTGTTTATAATTTGAAAAGTGACAATGTGTCATGTTTACCATTGACTCAAGGAGGCCTTGATTTCTATGCCAACCCAGCGGTTTTTTAAATTAAAGGAAGAAAAAAGACGGCTGATTTTAGAAGCGGCGGCCCACGAATTTTCCCGTGTGCCCTATTCGGCGGCTTCGATCAATCAGATCATAAAGGAGGCGGATATTTCCCGGGGAAGCTTTTATACATATTTTGAAGATAAGGATGATCTGATGCGTTATATGCTCCGGGGAATGCGGGAGCATTTCAGAGAACGGGTGATGCTGCTCTTGAAAGAAATGGGGAGTCCTTTTGCGGTCTGTTTACAGATGGTGCGGGAGTGGATGGATAAGGGAAATGACCATATCTTTTACAAGATCCATAAAAATCTCCTGTCGGATCTGAGCGTTTCCAATCAAAATCAGATCTTTGGCTTCAGAGGATTTACATTAAAGGATGACCCTTATGAGGGTTTTATCAAAGATATTTATGAACACATGGATCGAGAGCATTATCCTATGAGCCTGGAGGCTCTTATTTACGGGGCGGATGTAGCCGCTATGGTATGTATTCGGGCGATGAGCCTTTACTGCCAGAAGCCGCAGGAAAAGGAATCTATTTTACAGGCAACCGAAACAGAGATGAGGATTTTGGAAAAAGGCGTCTGCAGTCTGCAGGCGGCAAAATAGGATGAAACGGATATAAAATCGTATTAGAGGAGAATGAATCATGAAAAATCAGAAAAGAAAGACAGCCGGCCGTCATATGGCCGCGATCACAGCTGCTATTTTGACTATGTCATTTCCCATGAACATCCTGGCGGCATCTAACCGTCCGGATGACAATACCTATCAGGCTCCGGAGGCACCGGCCCCCAATTATAATAAGGATATGAGCCCTGAATTTGCCTACACGGAGGAAAAATGGGCTTCTCTCAGGGATAACGTGATGGAGTATGGGGAGCTGAAGGATCTGATCCATGAGTATAACCCTACAGTCCGCAGCAACCGTTCTGCCTATAAGGATCAGAAGGGAAAAGACTTAAATGACGTATATGAGCAGTATATGAACGATATCGATGATATCTGGGATCAGGCAGATGCGGCTGAGGATGATGTTACCTGGGCGTCCATGCGGTTTTCCGCAGGCCTTCTCACCAAGCAGGCAGACAACAATTACCAGGATGCAGATATGGAAAAGATCCAGTATGACCAGCAGGAGGCTGCTCTGGTATATCAGGCCCAGCAGATGATGGTATCCTTACAGCAGGCAGAAGACAATATAAAGAATCTGGAAAATACAAAGGCTCTTCTTCAGAGTCAGTATGAATTTACCAGGGCTCAGGCTGCCGCAGGCATGGCGACCCAGATAGATGTGCTTACTGCTCAGAAAAGCGTCCAGGATCAGGATACAGCCATCCTTGCTGCCCAGAAGAATAAGGAAAATGTCCACAGAAATCTCTGTCTGATGCTCGGATGGGACGCAGACGCCCAGCCGGAGATCCTTGCAGTACCGGAGCCGGATATGTCCCGTATTGATACCTTAAACCCGGATGGGGATGCCGAGGCAGCGCTTGCCAATGACTATGATGTAAGATATTACGAAAAAAAGGCAGGAAATCTTTCCAGCCAGGATCTGATCGAATCCAATCAGGCTTCCATTCAGAATGCAAAGGATACGGCTGTGCGATCCTTAAAAACGCAGTATAATACTGTACTTACGGCAAGAGATGCCCTGAATGCCGCTCAGTCTCAGCTTGCTGCTGAGCAATCCAAATTAAACAAGGCTTCTGCCAGTCTGGCAGCAGGACAGATTACAAATCTTGAGTATCAGACCACGCTGAATGCTGTAATGACAGCGGAAAGCGATGTAAATACGAAAAAGCTTCAGCTGTTAGTGGCATTAGAAGGCTATGACTGGAATGTGAAGGGCCTTACCACCTCCAATTAAGCAGGATGAAAAGGAGACGATGAAATGAAAACCACATTTTTAAAACGAACGGCAGCAGCGTCCTTAAGCGTGGTTCTGGCAGCATCTGTGCCCTTTACTGTGCTGGCAGATCAGACAGATCCAAATGTGGCCTATGAACAGGAGCAGCAGCTTCTCTCAGACGGACATCTGGATTACGGTGAGATTGAGGGACGTGTAAAAAATTATTACGGACCGATGAAAAGCGCCTATGATATGGCAAAGGGCATGGTAGAGGATCAGGCTGATATTGCTGTAAATGAACGTATTATGGCAAATGACCTTCTGTCCCAGGCGGATGTGGCAGAGGATATGGCAGAGGAACAGACCGGGATGGATCAGGCGATTTCCGCGGCAACTGCCAAGGCGCTGCGCCAGTCTGCCAGACAGATGAGAAATGCGGCATCCATGATGGGTCAGTCCTTAAAAAAGACCTCATCTACGGAACGTCAGGTAGACCGCCAGGCCAATTCCCTGATCATGAATGTCCAGTCCATGATGAATCAGTATGAGCAGCTGGTCTCCCAGCGTGCCATGGCTGCAAAGGGAGTGGAACTGGCCCGGACAGCCAGAGCGCTTCAGGATACCATGCAGTCTCAGGGGATGGCGGTGGACAGCGATGTTTTATCCGCAGCGGCTTCTCTTTCCTCTGCGCAGTCCCAGCTGGCCAGTTTGGATGCGGGAATGGAGCAGATCTATAAGCTTCTCTGCAGCTTTACAGGATATGACCCTGCCTCCGGCGTTACCTTTGGAGCAATCCCCTCTGCAGATCTGGCGGCCATTGACGCCATTGACGTAAATGCAGATAAGGAAAAGGCAGTAAATAACAACTATAACCTGATCAGCTTAAGAAGCTCTACTGGAGGCGGTATGACCGATTTTCAGGCCCGTACTACAAAGACGACTACACAGACTGAAAACCGTTTAAGAAATGTAGAATATTCAGAAAATACAGTCCGTTCCGATATTCAGGCGCTGTACGATCAGATCTTGGAAAAACGCGCTGCCTATGATGCTGCAAAAACCGCTTATGAAAGCGGAAAAATGGTCTGGGATGCGGCTCAGATCCAGAAGCAGAACGGAAGTTTAAGCCAGATCCAATACCTTCAGCAGGAACTTGCATGGCTGACCGCAGAATCAGGATACCACTGTGCAGGTCTGGAACTTCAGCAGGCAATCCAGAATTACAGATGGGCTGTAGCCGGCGCAGCTGTGAGCGTTTCATAAATACAGTTAATAATTAAAAAATCCCTTTGGGAACCGCACTGCGGCGGAGTGGGATTATGCCGCTGATGCGGCCCGCCGCAGGCGGAGAATCCCGCTTGTGGGATTCTTTTGTGTAAACAGAGAAAAAAGAATGAAAGTTATTAAGACTGCATAAAAATATAAATGACGTCATTGATTTTGTTGTGAAAAGATGCTATTATGATTTATAAGAGGAATATATTTTAAGTTAAAGGAGGAAGGTAACCTGCACGTTTTGTTTCTTGTGAATTGAGGTGAGTCTATGGTAACACGGCGTATGGACATAAGGAAAGGAGGATTTAATCCGATTCCGATTTCTTATCTGATTCAGACAGCGAATCAGTTTGACTGCGACATCTTTGTAACCAATGAAAGTACGACAGCAAATATGAAACATTACGATGAAATGAAGAGATTAAATATGTGTGGTTTTCTTACATTCTGCTTTAAGGGAAGCGACGAGAATGCGGCAGAAAACAGGATACATACCATTTTATGGCAAAATACTAACGGATAAGTAAGGAAGTGTAGCATTTCATGCACAAGACAGAATGACAGGAGGCTGTGTGACCAGGCCTCCTGTTTTTGTGTGGTGGTGCGCCTAGCGGCACATAAAATAAAAGAAAGAGCAGGTGATATGTCAGTTTTTCCTGCTCTTTTTTGTTGCTTATTTTTTTGTTTCATTCAGATAGGATCCCGCATCTTTAAAGAAACTCCATATAATAAGAAGAATGATAAAGCTGATGGGAAAGGCTGCAATGATGGATACGGTCTGCAGGTTGTTCATGGAGTTTTCTGAAAAGATCAGAGCAATGGGAAGAAGCATCAGCGTTACAGCCCAGAAAAGCTTGATGAAGCGGTCCGGTTCCTGTTTCTCATCCAGAGAATGGTAGGAGTAGGAGGAAGCGACCATAGTTAAGGCATCAAAGCTGGTAGCGTAAAAAGCGATCATGGTAAGGGCCAGGAGAAGAAGGCCTGCTTTGGCGAAAGGCATGGTTTCAAAAACCGCCATAATTGCTTCATAGAGGTTCTGGGATTGAACATAAATTGCCATCAGATCCAGCCTTCCATGCATTTGAAGGGACAGCCCGTAATTTCCAAGAATGATAAAAGAAGTAAAGGTGCCGGACAGTCCGAAGAAATATCCACCCAAAACGGTCTGCCGTATGGTACGTCCCTGGCTGATGCTGCCGATAAAAAACGGAGTCGCCACGCACCACACCATCCAGTAGGCCCAGTAAAAAATAGTCCAGTTCTGTGGAAAGGAGGAGGTGCGCAGGGCGTCGGTCCAGGTTGCCAGAGGAATGAAATTCTGGCTCAGGTTTCCCAAAGAGGTAAGACCTGTTTCTACGATATAGCGCATTTCCCCGCCGCCAAAGAAAAAATAGGCTAAGAGGACGAAAAAAAGTCCCACACAGGAAGAAGCCAGGCGGGCCACCCCTTTCATGCCAAAGTACACGGCCATTGTATATACAATGCAGATGGCGATCAGGATCGCAATCGTAAAGGCCGGCGTTTCCGGAATCCCCGTTACACGGCTTAAAGCCATGGATAAAAGGGGCGTTGCCAGAGAAAAAGTGGTAGCTGTTCCGGCTAACAGGGCAAATACGGCAGTGAGGTCAATGATGCGTCCCAAAGCTCCATCTACCCGCTTTCCCAAAACAGGACGGCAGGCTTCGGAGTATTTCTGACGGTTCCGTTTCCGGACATGGAGCATAAAGCCAAAGGCAACAGCTAAAATGATATAAAAACTCCACGGGATCGGTCCCCAGTGAAACAGCGGGTAAACAGAGGCCCAGTCCTGCACAGAACCCATATCGGAGATATGAGGTTCTCCCGCATAGAGCATCCACTCGCAGAGGGAATAAAACAGGATATCGGCTGCCAGGCCGGCAGTAAACATCATGGAGCCCCACTGGAGATTGGAATACCGGGGGGATTTGCCGCCTAGGCGGATGGAGCCAAAACGGGAAAATGCAGCATAGAGAGAACAGAAAAGCGCTCCCAGCCCCATTAAAAGATAAAAGCTTCCAAACTGGTCTCCGAGAAAGAAGCGGATGGATCCCAGCACAGAAGAGGAGTCTTCAGGAAAGGCAATAAAAAGGATACACAAAAAAAGGATGCACAGAAAAGGAACAAGGGTGGTAAGCCAGTCCAGCCTTTTTGTAAGGTGCTTCAAAATGATAACCTCCTTTGATGATACAGGCTTGTATCGTTTTTTGTTCAAAAATTAAGTAATATAAAGCATATTGAACATAATACCACCGCATTTTGGAAAAATCAAGAAGTTTTTCAAAAAAACTGTATGTGTATACAGAATCCTTTTTCGAATGTGTAACAATTTTGTAAGAAAAAAGGTCTGTTAAATTTTCAGTTTGTCCGTTATAATAGTAACGCTATGAACAAAGGAGGTTTTTGAAATGTTTAACTGGAAGAAAATGTCTCTGGTCCTTTTAGCGGCTGCTTCACTTTTAAGCGGATGTACCAAGAGTAATATCGTGTCTCCTGAGGGAGGTACAAGAGCCGATGACGGACAGCCTGATACAGAGATCGATAAAAATATTAAAATCGACTGGCTGGAAGTGCGGGAGGAGCTGCGGGATCAGTATCTGGAGCCATATGGTGCGTTTGCTGATTATGTGATGGATCTGGATGCACGCTATAATGAAGAAACAGGCGTTCTGACGGTACTGCTGCCTGTAACGCACCAGACAACGCCGGAGGCCGCAGTCGCTTATGCGCAGGATGTCCTGGCTACCATCGGCACTTGTGTACATACCCAGAATTTCTATTACACGGAGCCTGAGACAAACGAAGAAGGCTACACCACCGACTACGGCAGCTTTTTTGATGAGCATGATGTGCTGGTTCAGGTATTCCCTTATGATAAAGAGGGAGAGGTATCCGAGTATATTATCAATGACACCCTAAAGGCGGGAGATGTAAGAGCTCTTGAGCCTGTGAAGAAATAAGGAGGCAGACGCCATGAGAAGGATCGACCGATATTGGAAACGCTGCGCGGCCGGCATGATGGCTGCTCTTATGCTTATGACGGCGGGAGAGGGAGGTTTTACCAGCTTTGCGGCCCAGAGCCTCAATTCTCCTTCCAAGATTGTGATCAGCAATACACAGACCCAGGAAGGAAACGCTTCTGCATTACAGAGCGCCCCGATAACTACGGCAGCTTTTGGAACGGTAAATACGCCGGTGACAGACGCATCCTCCTATTTTGGAGCCGGACGCATGACCATGCTGGCAAACCATGACACAAGAGCCCAGCAGCTGGCCGTAATTATCGAAAATGGAGCCGGCGGACTGATCGTGGTAGACGGAGGATGGCAGGAAAACAGCGCCTATGTACTGGAGCAGATCAAGCAGAGAGGCGGTCATGTAGCAGCATGGCTGCTTACCCATCCGGATTCCGATCATGTGGGAGCGCTGGCAGATATTCTTTATAACCATAGCAGTGAGATTACCATTGACGGCATTTATTATTCCTTTTTAGAGGACAGCTGGTATGCCGAGAAGGAGCCGGCGGTGGCTGCCATGGTATCCCACTTAAAGGGAGCCTTTCAGAAGGTAGATCACTCTGTTCTTCACGGAAATATTGTGGCCGGACAGGTGATCGAGGCAGGCCCTGCCAAAATCCAGGTATTAAACCAGGCATATGCGGCAAATAATGACTTTGTCAATAACAGCAGCGTGGCCTACCTTGTATCCTTAAATGGTACGAATGTCGTATTTTTAGGAGATATGGCCAGATCCGGCGGTGAAAACCTGATGGCCAATGTAGATCTGGGGGCATTAAACTGTACCATGGTACAGATGGCTCACCACGGTCAGAACGGGGTTGATTACGAAGTTTACAAGGCGCTCCGTCCATCCGTATGCCTGTGGCCCACACCTCAGTGGCTTTGGGATAATGACAACGGCGGTGGAACAGGAACCGGACCGTGGAAAACCCAGGAAACCCGTAACTGGATGGTCCGTTTGGGCGTAAAGACCTATTTCTGTACAAAGGACGGAGATCAGGTAATTGAGTAGGCGAATAGGGATATTCACATTCTGTTCATAATTCATTCAAAAAGGTTTTACACAATGAACATTTTTTCTTCATCTTTCATGGGTATACTTTAATCATAGATGAGAGAGAAACATTCATCTATCCCCAATATGCTTACAAGATTTTTTTCATAATACTCGAGCTGATAAGTGATTATCAGCTCTCCTCCCTTTTAATAATACTTTTTTCCAGAAAGAGCGTATCATCATCCGGTGATGCGCTTTTTCTGTTATACCGAAGCCTGGATCCTGAGTGCGTCTTTTTCCAGGTTTTGGGGAGAGAGATTTCCCTGGATAAAAACAGAAGGGCAGTCAGATTGGGAAAGGCCATCAGGCCGTTCCAGAGGTCGGAAAAAAGCCAGACTGCTTCAGACTGTATGATCCCTCCGGCTAAAATTGCAGATAAAAAGCACAGAGGATAGAGAAAACGGGAAAAGAGGGCAGGAAGGGAGCAGCGGATCGTAAGATAGGTGAGCGCCTGCTTTCCAAGGTAAAACCATGCGATCACAGTAGCAAAGGCAAATACTGCCATGGAAGCGCTGATAAAGGCTTCTCCCAGATTTCCCAGACGGCACTTAAAGGCCCAGGCGGCCAGGGCAGAGCCTTCATAGGGAAGAGAAGCCAGCCCCGGTGACGCAGCTTCTGCCATACAGAGGATGACAAGGGCAGTGAGCGTGCAGAGGATCACGGTGTCGAAAAACACCTCAAACATGGCCCACATCCCCTGTTTTTCAGGCGTTGTGTGTTCGGCGGGGCCGTGGAGCACGGCCAGAGTTCCAAGGCCGGCCTCGTTGGAAAATACCCCTCTGGCAATACCGTACCGCACGCTGCGGCTGATGAGAAAGCCTCCTGTTCCTCCTGCGGCAGCCCGTATATGAAAAGCAGAGTCGAAAATATCCTTTAATACGCCGGGAAGGACAGGAAGAGAGGAAAGGATCACGGTGAGGGAAAAGAGGACATAGATTGCAGCGGCTGCCGGGACGAGACGCTCTGCTGTCCTTCCGATGCTCCGGATCCCTCCCCGGATGACGGCTCCTGTAAGGAGCGTGAAGCACACAGCCGGGAGCCAGAGAGGAAGGTTAAAGGTAAAGGACAGGGCAGTAACAGCAGAGTTCGCCTGGACCATGCTCCCCATGCCAAGGGCGCACATAACGCAGAGTATGCTGTAGAGAACGGCCATAAAAGGGACATTAAGCCCGTGCTCCATATAGAGAAAGGGGCCGCACAGGAAGCGGCCGTCCGGTTCGCGGAGCCGGAAGCGGATCCCCAGACAGGTTTCCCCATAGGCCGTGATCATACCGATAAAAGCAGAAACCCACATCCAGAACAGGGCGCCGGGGCCTCCGGCAGTAAGTGCAGTAGCAACACCGGCAATATTTCCTGTTCCAACGGTAGCAGCCAGGGCCGTGCATACAGACTGGAACTGGCTGATGGTTTCCGGGGAATCTTCATCTGGCGTCCTTTCGTTTGTCGCGTTGTTTTTTTTACCCCGGATGATGCTTCCGGCGGTGGCATCCCACCAGAAGGAAAATCCCCGGAACTGAAAAAAACGGCATTTTACCGTGAGAAATAATCCTGTTCCCAGAAAGATAAGAAGCGTCCATGGTCCCCAGACCATCCCGTGCAGCAGCTTGAGCCATTTCATAACAAAACCTCCAAGAGATATACCCAAAAACAGACTCCGGGTGTTTTAAACAGGCTTTATACTGTGTATTCAGAGCGGGGGAAAAGTATGACAGGAAGAAAATGGAGCAGATTTCCGCCTCGCATTTCCAAATAGAGTGTGATAGAATAAGAGTAACAGCAAAAACTACTGCCCCACAGGCAGAAAAGAGGTGTCTCATGCCGGGATTTACAACCCATTATATATTAGGAATGAAGGCATATAATGACCTTCCTGCCAACTATCTTAAGTTTGTCATTACAAAGTACCGCTGGCTGTATCAGCTGGGACTTCAGGGGCCGGATATGTTTTTTTACAATCTCCCTATCCTGCGCCACAGAGACCACAGAAATGTAGGCTCCTATATGCACGAGCATCGTGTAAATGATTTTTTCCGCTGCGCCTTTGACCGCCTTTCCAGGATTGAATCCAAGCAGCAGAAGGAAGAGGGAATGGCTTTTCTGTGCGGTTTTATCTGTCATTATATTGGAGATTCCATCTGCCATCCTTATGTCTATGGACGGATCGGCTATGATGTACAGAATCCGGGGGGATACTACCATGGCCTTCATGCCAAGCTGGAAAATGATATTGACGCCCTTCTTCTGAAAAAATATAAAAAGAAAAAGCCCTCCCAGTTTAATCAGGCAGCCACGATCTGTCTCAATGGGATGGAAACACAGTTTATTTCCGTATTCCTTTCCGATTGTATCAATGATGCGTTTTACCGTCTGAGCAGCAAAAATCATTATCAGGTAACAGCAGGAATGATCCACCGGTCGATTCTGGCCATGCGCTTTGGCTGCCGCACGCTGGCCGATCCCAACAGCCGGAAAAAGGACCGGATTGAGTTTTTTGAGTCGCTGTTCCTTAAAAATCCCATTGCTTCCAGCAAAATGGTTACAGACGTGGTAGAGGATCCGGTTTGGAGTTTAAATCTGCGTCATGAAATCTGGTGCAATCCCTGGGACAGGAGCATTGCCTCCAGAGCGTCTGTGCCGGATCTGCTGCGACGGTGTCTTGGGAAACTGAGTACGATCTTCTATATGATCAATGAGATCATAGAGGGGTCAAAGGTTCTTCGTCCGGTGGCATTTGAACGGCTTTTGACAGAACTTGGAAATTATTCCTACCACAGCGGCCTGCCATGCAATGATTAAAAACAATGTCAACCATAAAATACAATTGGTTGACAATTGGGACATCCTGTGATATACCATTCCTGTAAGATAAAACAGGTTCCGTTTCAGGCAGATGAAATATCTAAAACGGAACCGGAAAAAGGAGTGGATGGAAATGGATTCAGTTTCTGCAAAAAAATCGAAAAAAATAAGACATAACACTGCTTTTACGACAAGAGAAATGGTATTGGCGGGAATGTTTGCAGCTGTTCTGGCAGTCATCTCCCAGCTGTCAATCCCTACGCCCGCAGGTGTTCCGGTGACGATCCAGGTATTTGGAGTGGCTCTTGTAGGGGCGGTTCTGGGATGGAAGCTGGGACTTTGTTCGGTACTGGTTTATATCCTGATCGGGGCAGCGGGGCTTCCGGTGTTTGCTAATTTTGGCGGCGGCATCCGGTCGCTTATAGGGCTTACGGGAGGTTATATCTGGGCCTGGCCGGTGATGGCGGTGCTTTGCGGGATCCGTCCGGGACTCAAAAACCGGATTTCGGATCTGGCGGTGAGGATTTTGCTCTCTCTTATCGGTCTGGCAGCAGTGGAACTGATCGGCGGCCTCCAATGGGCAGCCCTTTCAGGAGACATGACCGCAGGCGCTGTATTTGCCTATTCTATGGTGGCTTTTGTGCCAAAGGATATTGTGATCACCATATTGGGAGTTATTGTAAGCGAGCCGGTAAAACAGATGACTGACAGGATAGGGTAGGCAGAAGGGAAGCGAGCTGTTTTAAAAGTTCCGGTTCATTCCGGTTTTCTTCGGTGATCCGCAGGACGGTCACATCAGGCCTTTGGGCAATTTCCTGCAAAAAGGGAGAGGGGGCCTCCTGAAGAACACCAAGAACGGGAACAGGACCGTCCAGGACTTTAAGAATCATCTGACGAAACCGGACTGCTTCTGCTTCATGGGGGCCCAGTTCATCCATGAGGATCAGATCCTTTTGAAGAAAATCAGACAGCGCGTTACAGCCCAGGCGGTCAAACCGTCTGGGCGTTTCATTTGATGAAAGCGGCGAAGACGTGCCACAGATAAAGAGAAGGTTGGTTTCATCCGGATCTGCAGGGACAGCGGCGGGAAGAAGATGGACAGAAAAGCCGGTTTTTAAATATTCACAGGTACGCAGAGTAAAAAAGCCGCCGATCTGTCCGTCAAACGAGCGCAGTGTTTTTTTCAAAAGGGTGGATTTTCCCACCTGTTTTGCACCGGTTAAAAATACATGGTGTGTCATTGGTTTGTTACCTCCCAGAGAAGACGTCCATAGCAGGAGTCGGTGATTTCCGTTATGGTGCCATCTGTTTCAGTATGATCGGTTAGCCAGGTCATGACAGCGTTTCTGTTTGCAGCAGTACGATCGTCAGGCAAAAACATTTTTTCCATAAGGAAATCCAGATATTCCTCATCCGGAACGATCTGTTTTTCACTGTGTCTTGGTTCATAACTGGTTTCTGGTTTGTATCCCATAAGAAACAGCATATTAAAAGCGGCATAAAACCATCGGCCGCTATTTTCATGCCTCATGGCTTTTTCGGGAAAGACTTCGTTCATAATCTGTTCCATGAGCCGGTTTTTGCGGTACAGATGGGAAATACAGCAGCAACGGCCCCGGCTCATTTCCATGGCCTTTAAAAGCTGGCTGTGACTGCGGACTGCGGGGGTTAAGGAAACGAAT
Organism: Enterocloster sp. HCN-30185; assembly: GCF_037890305.1. Classification (NCBI taxonomy): domain Bacteria; kingdom Bacillati; phylum Bacillota; class Clostridia; order Lachnospirales; family Lachnospiraceae; genus Enterocloster; species Enterocloster sp. HCN-30185. The sequence continues at coordinate 32,593 of NZ_JBBKBT010000005.1, read as the reverse complement.
ACCAGATCGAAAGCCCGTTTGAAGCCTTCTTTTTTCAAATCCAGAGTATCAAAATCACAAAGATGGAACTGGAGATTGGTAAGTCCCAGGCTTTTGGCATATTCTTTTCCCTGAGCGATCATTTCACCGGAAATGTCCAAGGCTGTGACAAAGCGGACTCTGGAAGCGAAGGCAGCTGCAAAGCGGCCCGGTCCGCAGCCGATATCCGCCACTGAGAAATCTTTTTTCAGAAGCCCATGGTTCTCCAGAAAAAGGAAATCTTTTTCCAGACGCTCATCCGTTTTTCGATTGTTTTTTCGCTCATGAGCCCAGGAACGGGCTCGGCGGTCCCAGATATTGGGAGAAGGCTCAGTCTCCTTTTCCATTAAAGAGATAAAATAGGCCAGATCATTCAAGAGAAGTCCGCTCCTTTCCGACAGGTGCTTTTACGGGCATACAGATGGTTCGGGAATGTCCATACCTGTCTTTTACAGTTACAACATCCATTTCAATGCCATAAACGGCCTGAAGATTTTCGGGAGTAATTACCTCTTCGGGAGAGCCGAAAGCGGCCACAGAGCCTTGCTTCATCATAAGCACCCTGGTACCGGCAGAGGCGGGATGTTCGGGACTGTGTGTAGACATAATGATACAGTAGCCTCTGGAAGCAAGATCCCTGACCACATCCAGAAGAAGCTGCTGGTTGGCGTAATCCAAGCTGGCAGAGGGTTCGTCCATCACAAGGATTTTAGCAGACTGGCAGATCGCACGGGCGATCAGCGCCAGCTGGCGCTGTCCTCCGCTGAGGGAGGTGTATTTTTTATTGGCAAGCTCCAGGGCATTGACCTTATAAAGAGCCTCAAAGGCTGCATCACGATCGACAGCCTTAGGACTGTCAAAGGCAGAAAAATGGGAGGCACGGCCCATGAGCACCACATCCAGCACGGTATAGGAAAAGACGGGAGAATGGTACTGTGGAATATAGGCGATACGGTTTGCAAGCTCTCTGGGGGAAAGCTTTAAATGATCCTGTCCGTCTATGAGGATACGGCCTCCGGAAAGAGGGATTGACCCCATTATCAGACGGAACAGAGTGGTTTTTCCGCAGCCATTGGGGCCGGCCAGACAGAGAATGTCTCCTTCGTCTGCTTCGCAGCTTACATTTTTTACAATATCGCCTTTCCCATATCCGCCGGAAACATTCTGCAGTTGTAAAAGCATGGTCGTTTACTCCTTTTTCTGAATGATAAGAGATACAAAAAAGGGCGCTCCCATAATAGAAGTTACAACGCCCAGGGGCAGTTCCATGGAAAGAAGGGAACGGGCCAGATCATCCATGAGAACCAGATAGGTGGCTCCCAGCATGGCGCTGGCAGGAATCAGACGGCCATAGTCGGCTCCGACCAAAGCCCGTGCCATATGGGGGATCATCAGTCCGACCCAGCCGATGAGGCCGCCCAGACAAACGGAGGCAGCGCTGAGGAGCGTAGAAGCAGCAATGAGGATCAGACGGTAAAGACGGATATTGATCCCAAGGCTTTTGGCTTCCTCTTCATCCAGAGTGAGGAGATTGATGCGCCAGCGCAGAAGAAAGATGATGACCAGTCCCGCAGACATGGGGATCAGGCTCCATAAAAAGGAGCGGGTATCGGTTTTTGTAAGGCTCCCCATGAGCCAGAAGGTGATCTGCTGAAGCACATCATTGGGATCTGCCACATATTTGATCATGGTTACACCTGCATTGCACAGCGCCATGATCATGGAGCCGGTGAGAACCAGGCTGAGGGTTATGGAATGGACGGATCTGCGGCTGATCAGATAAGAGGCAGCGACCGCTGCGGTGCCGCCTGCAAAGGCGGAAAGCTGTATAAGCCAGTTAGAGGCGCCGAAAAGGATTGCAAAAGCGGCTCCCAGACTGGCTCCGGAGGAGACTCCCAAGATGTCGGGGGAGACTAAAGGATTGCGGAACATTCCCTGATAGGCTGCGCCCGCTGTGGACAGCGAGGCTCCGATAAAGACTGCGGACAGAATCCGGGGAAGACGAATATTCCAGAAAATGGTAACGGCCTGGGGAAGGATTTCTCCCTCATACCCGAACCGGGATAAAAATGCCGTTACGACCTGAGAGGGGGACAGGGGATAGTAGCCCACCCAGAAGGATAAAAGGACTGCGGTAAATAGAAAGATAAGCAGTCCGGTGATAAGAAGGCCATACCGCCTTCTCTGGGCCGCTTCCTGCTTTACTTCGAAATGATGATTCAACATGGACGTTTCCGCCTTTCCTGATGCTTGACAAAAAAATTTTGCCGTGCTAGTATGAAAATACCGTTATATTTTATAAAAAAGTACGATATTTAAAAATATAACGCATAAAGATCAGAATGTCAATTAAGAGGAGAGGAAAAATGGGACGAGGAAAAAAGATTTTACCGGCAGTGATGGCGCTTACCCTGGCTGCAGGAAGCATTATAGGATGTTCTGCTTCTTCTGCAAAAACAGAAACGGCTAAAGAAAGCATGCAGAGCCAAGCTGAAACGAAAACAGCTGAACAGAGCACTCAGGCAGAGAAAACATCTGAGGCAGCTGATGCGGCGGGAGAGCGGGAGATAACGGATATGGCAGGCCGCACGGTTGTGGTGCCGGATGAAATTGAAACGGTATTCTCTTCCAGTACTGTAACGGCTATTTTTATGTATACGCTGGCTCCGGATAAGCTTCTTGGCTGGAATTATGAGCTGAATGAGCTGGAAAAGAGCATTATTTTGGAAGAATATCACGATCTTCCTAATTTTGGAATGGGCGATTCCATCAATTATGAGGCGGTTATTGCAGCAGACCCCACCATTGCAGTCAATGTGGGAACCATCAATGATAAGATGATATCAGACTGCGATAAGCTGTCAAAGAGTCTGGGAGTTCCTGTTGTGGCTGTGGACGGAGATCTGTCGGCTTCCGCAGAAGCTTACCGCTTTATGGGAGAACTGCTGGGGGAGGAGGAACAGGCCGAAAAGCTCGCTTCCTATGCGGAAAAGACCTTTGCAGATATTGAAAAAATGGAGGTTCCTGAGGACAAAAAGGTACGTATTTATTATGGAAACGGAGAGGATTCCCTGGAGACCGCTCCGGCCGGCTCTGCTCACGGACAGATCATCGATATGGTAAATGCAGTCAATGTGGCAGATCTGGAAATGGGAGAAGGCTCCAGAGTGCAGATTTCTGCCGAGCAGCTTCTTGCCTGGGATCCGGATGTAATTGTGGTAAATGGAGAGCCAAAGGCGGATACGAGCGGCGCTTCGGCTGCTGAGGCAATTCTGGCCAATCCGGATTACGCATCTTTAAAGGCAGTGCAGGATCAGCAGGTATACGGTACGCCAAATACGCCCTTTAGCTGGATGGACCGTCCTATGGGGCCAAACCGTATTGTGGGAATCCGCTGGCTGTCCGGCCTCATCTATCCGGAGTATCTGAATTACAATGTGGATGAAGAAGTAAAGGAATTCTTTGATCTGTTCTACCATGTACAGCTTACAGATGAGAAACTGGAAAATATTTACAGTGGAACGGTATAAAAACGTATTTGACAGAAAATAAAAAAGTCCCTTCCGGTTTTCGTCACAGGACAGAGCGGAAGGGACTTTTTTGCTGATGGCATGAATCAGCCAAACATGTTTTTTATTATTTCAAATACACCGGCAGACTGTAAAAACAGCATAGCCATGATGATCGGAGTCACATACCGGATCATAAAGGCATACATTTTTTTGCGCTTAAAGGTATGTCCGCTGGCTTCCATTTCCTCACAGATCCACATCGGCCTGATGATCCAGCCTACGAAGATGCAGGTGAGAAGGGAAATGAAGGGCATGAGAAAGCTGTTGCTGATATAGTCCATCAGATCCAGAAGCTGGGCGGATGCTCCGTTTGGCAGCTTCATTTCAAAGTAGAATACGTTATAGCCCATACAGATGATCACGGAGGCTGCCGCAGAGAGCAGTGCGATCACAAGGCTGGTTTTCTTTCGTGTGGAGTGGAAAATCTCCATACAGTTTGCAACCAGTGTTTCCAGAATGGATACAGAGGAGGTAAGAGCCGCAAACACAACCATAAGGAAAAATATCATTCCAAGGACTCCGCCAAGAGATCCCATGGCTTCAAATACCTTGGGAAGGGATACGAACATCAGGCTGGGACCGGAGGCCATTCCTTCTGTGCCGAAAAATACATAGACCGCAGGGATGATCATAAGTCCGGCCAGAAATGCAACCGTTGTATCGAAAATCTCAATCTGGCTTAAGGATTTGCTTAGGTTAACATCCTTTTTTACATAGGAGCCGTAGGTGATCATGATTCCCATAGAAACACTTAAGGAAAAGAACAGCTGGCTCATGGCATCCAGAAGGATTTCCAAAAATCTGGCAGGAGTAACTCCGTCAAGATTCGGCATAATGTAGACTGTCAGTCCCTGAAGGCCGGTCCGCTCTGTTCCGTCTGCTCCGGTACTGCTTAATGTGAGGGAAAAAAGGCCGATCCCGATAATCATTAAGAGCAGTCCCGGCATGACGATCCGGGAAAATTTTTCAATGCCCTTTTCTACCCCGCGGTATACGACCAGTGCGGTAAAACATAAAAAGATCAGCATGAAAACCACAGGTGATACGGGTGAGGTGATAAAGTCTGTAAAATATCCGTCCTGGGCGGCTGCCTTTCCCGCTCCGGTAAGATAGACAGCCAGATACTTTAAAATCCATCCGCCGATGACGGAGTAATAGGTCATGATAATGGCCGGAACGCAGAAGGTAAGATAACCTAAAAAGCTCCATTTTTTCTGCATTTTCCCAAAGGCGTGAAGGGCGTTTGTCTTGGTGCGCCGTCCGATGGCTACATCTGTGACAAGAAGGGTAAAGCCGAAGGTAAGTACCAGCGCCAGATAGATGATCAGGAACAGTCCGCCTCCGTCCTTGGCGGCCAGATAGGGGAACCGCCAGATATTTCCTACTCCTACTGCGCTTCCTGCTGCTGCCAGCACAAAGCCTAAGGAGCCTGTAAAGCTGCTTTTTTTCTTTGCTTCCATGTTTTGAATACCTCGTTGTCTTGTTGGATTGTAAAAGGGGCCAAATCTGTTTTGACCCAAACAGTATGATTATATCGGTTTGCAGAGAAAAAGCAACCGCCGAAAAGTTTCATTAAATGAGAAAATATAATATAAAAATTGAATATAACTGGAAAAATACCGGAAAAAGAGGTATAATAGCGGAAATATAGTTGGATAAAACGTAAAATGTATATTTATATGAAACATTTCCCTATTTACCGGGAGAAGGGAGGATAAATACAGATGGGGAGGAAAAAAGGGTGGAGCAGGTGAATCTGTACGTGGGAGCACAGATCCGCAGATACAGAAAAAACAGACAGATGACGCTGCAGCAGCTGGCTGACAGGATCCATAAGAGCCGGGCCAGTGTGAGCAAGTATGAGACGGGAGAGGTTTCTCTGGATATTGTCACGCTGACCGAGATTGCCAGAGTTCTGGAGGTACAGCCGGGGCAGCTGGTGGATCTTCCGGTTCAGGAAGAGGAGGGGGACAGGCTCCCTTCCGCAAACAGCGGGATCAGCCCGTTTTTTCAGGCGAGACGGCTGTATTTCTATTTTTATGACGGCCGTTATAAACGGCTGAAGGACGGGATCATCGATATCCGGGAAACGAAAGAGGCGGGGAGTTATGAGGCAGATCTGTCGGTGCGTGCTGTCAATCCCTCCGGGCGCAGCAGCAAGCTGTATTACACCGGAAAGGTGATCTACAGTGATATGCTGATCCGTTTTTCGTTTGTAAACCGCTATAATCCTCTGGAGGAGGATCTGCTTTATATTTTTAACCCCTTAGAGCTGCGCGATTCAACGGACGGCCTTCTGTGCGGGATTTCCAGTGCAGATCTTATGCCCTGCGCGTTTAAATGCCTGGTGACGCTGCATCCTCAGGAGCACACAGAGGAGTTTAAAAAGCGCCTTTTGATCACAAGAAGGGAACTGCAGCAGTGGCAGAAACTGAATATGCTGATGGTAGATAATATTGGATAGGAATTTGTTATATGGAGAGAGGAGATATATGAAATTTTCAACCATACATCACATTGCGATCATTGTTTCCGATTATGAAAAATCAAGAGATTTTTATGTAAATAAGCTGGGATTTTCCGTGATACGGGAGAATTACCGGCCGGACAGAGGAGACTGGAAGCTGGATCTTCGGATCAATGACACTACAGAACTGGAAATTTTTGGAGTATCAAATCCTCCCAAACGAGTGACCAGACCGGAGGCAGCCGGACTGCGCCATCTGGCCTTTTATACGGAGGATATAGAGAAAGATGTGAAAGAGCTGAAGGAAAAGGGAATTTCCGTGGAACCGATCCGGCTGGATGCGTTTACAGGAAAGAAAATGACTTTTTTTGCAGATCCAGATGGGCTTCCTCTGGAGCTGCATGAATAGAGAAGTGAATTTTTTCCTTGCAAAATACGCTTTGTTTGCAGTATCATAGAAACGGATTTTGCAGTACAGAGCATGAGCATTTCAAATGAAACGTAAATTTGATTTAGCCTGGAAGGAAGTGAAAACGTGTTCGAACGGAACGCATTTTTAAGAGCTTATAATATTGATGAGGCGGATTTTAAGGCAGCCAATGTCCCATGGGAGGAGCTGGCTGCTATTTATGATGACTATTTGTCCATTGAGGGGAAATTAAGGGGAATCGGAAAGGAGTTTGTAAATGATTACCTCTATGATATCGAACGGGCGGGAATCCATTCCTATCGTTACCGCACGAAAAGCCCGGGCCATCTGCTGGAAAAGATCATCCGCAAGCGCAGCGAGCACCCGGGGAGATTTGATCATATTGACCGGACTAATTATCACAAGTATATTACCGATCTGATCGGAATCCGCGTATTTTTTCTGTACCGGGAGGACTGGATTTATTTTCACAATTATATTACAACGGTGTTTGAAAATGATCCTGAGAACTATGTAGAGGATCGTATCCGGGATTTTGACGAGGATCCGGAGCATTTTTACATTGCCGAACGGCCAAAGGTTTACCGGAGAAACGGAGATACCCGGATTTACGATGAAGAGCTGATCGACATTAAATCGGATGGAATTTACCGGTCGCTTCATTATATTATCAAATACAGGGGCTACTATGTGGAGATCCAGGGAAGAACCCTGTTTGAAGAGGGGTGGAGTGAGATCGATCACGATATCGTATATCCCTATTTTAAAGATGATGAAATGTTAAAGGATTTTTCCACGCTGTTAAACCGCCTGTCCGGAATGGCAGATGAAATGAGCTCCTATTTCCGCCGGATGAAGAGCGTCCGGGAAGAGCCGGGGAAGAACCGGAAGGAGAGACGGGCTCTTACAGGCGGCGGAAATATCTGGACGGAGCAGGAGGAACGTGAGAGAAAATAGGGGCCGGATTGTCTTGTTTTGGTTTTATCTGCCGGATTCCAGCCGGCGGATCAGGGAGTCAAGAATGTGTCTCCAGAAGACATGAAAGGCAGGATTTTTTCCAAAGCAGCGGACCAGGACTGGGCTGACGGCATAGTATAATCGTATAAAGATACGTCCGGCAGGAGTTTTCTTCATATGTTCGTCTCTGAAACGGCGAAGGAGCCGGACCTGAGGGCAGTCATAGGAGCCATAGACGCAGGTTGCGATGTAGCAGCCTTCCTTTTGGGAGGCGGGCTGCGTCTGTTTGTTGGCGGAGGTCTGAGGCTGCTTTGGTGCAGCGTGGCTGGATGAAGCAGCAGATGCTCCCGGCAGAGGCGATTCTAAAACCGGCTGTGCAGTCTCTTCGTGTACAGGGGCAAAGTGGTGGATACGCTCAACGGGAAGAGAAGCAAGGGTTTGTGTGATTTTCTTTTTTATATACTCTTCATTTACGCCGTAGGAGGTCCACAGGTTGATCAAGGGGATTCCGGCTTCCTCACAGATGCAGGCCACCTTTTTGTCCCGTTCCCTCCGCTCAGGCAGCCGGTGGGTCTGGTCATTGATCTCTATTACAAGAAGAGGGCGGTATGACAGATCTGTAATGATGAAATCTACATTTCGAAAGAGCTCATTCTGATATTTGGCCCCATCCGTTCTTCTGATAAATGAGGCCAGATTGGCCTGAGCCTGGATCAGGCAGGTATCGGGAAGAAAGGATTTAATACAGTTTAAGTATGCCGTCTCAGTTTTCGTCACAAGAGATGGTTTTGCTTCATATAAAAATGGAAGCTCCGCTTCAGAGGAGATCCGGGATGCCTGGAAGCCTTCTTCACAGTGGCAGGGGGAACCGGCATAGTGCCAGCTTCCGCATTTGACGCATTTTATGATCTCACCAGCTTCCCGTTTGGCATAGCAGGTCCTGCATAAGGGATAGCTTCCGCTTTCACTGCCGCATATTTTACATTTCATAGGCACAGCCCTCCTTATATTTTATAAGAAAATTTTACCACAGTCGGGAAAAAACTGCCAGATCAGAGGAAAAAACTTGAGAAAATATCTTGCTATTTAATCCTCCATCCTTTATAATGTGTGTGTACCAAAGATAAAAGGAGATTGTACTTTCAATGTACAATCTCTTTCGATTTATAAGGAAATAACAGATAGAGGAGATAATCTCATGGCAAGAGAGATGATTATTGTTTTAGACTTTGGCGGCCAGTATAACCAGCTGATTGCCCGCCGTGTCCGTGAATGTAATGTTTACTGCGAGGTACATCCCTATAACATGAGTCTGGATCAGATCCGGGAGATGAATCCCAAGGGAATCATTTTTACCGGCGGTCCCGATGTGGTATTTGAGGATGGAGCACCCCGCTGCTCTAAGGAGATTTTTGAACTGGGTATTCCGGTTCTGGGAATCTGCTATGGCGCTCAGCTGATGAGCTACCTGTTGGACGGCGTTGTTAAAAAAGCCGTTGTAAGCGAATATGGACATACAGAAGTAGACGTGGATACAGCCTCTCAGCTTTTTGACGGTGTATCTCCCAAAACCGTCTGCTGGATGAGCCACGGCGTATATATTGCTGAGGTTCCTGCCGGTTTCCGCATCACTGCTCATACAGAGTCCTGTCCGGTAGCAGGTATGGAGTGTGCCGAGAAGAATTTCTATGCAGTTCAGTTCCATCCTGAGGTCGTTCACACGAAAGAAGGCACAAAGATGCTTTCCAACTTTGTATATAATGTCTGCGGCTGCTCCGGCGACTGGAAAATGGATTCCTTCGTAGATACGACAATCAAGGCTCTTCGGGAAAAAATCGGTTCCGGTAAGGTACTCTGCGCTCTTTCCGGCGGCGTTGATTCCTCGGTTGCGGCTGTTATGCTTTCCAAGGCCATTGGAAAGCAGCTGACCTGTGTTTTCGTAGACCACGGTCTGCTCCGTAAAAACGAAGGCGACGAGGTAGAAGCGGTATTCGGTCCCGAAGGTCCTTATGACTTAAACTTCATCCGCGTGAATGCACAGGAGCGTTTTTACGAGAGATTAAAGGGCGTGGAGGAGCCTGAGGCAAAGCGCAAGATCATTGGCGAGGAATTTATCCGCGTATTTGAGGAAGAAGCCAAAAAGATCGGAGCAGTGGACTATCTGGTTCAGGGAACCATTTACCCCGATGTGATTGAGTCCGGACTTGGAAAGTCCGCAGTGATCAAATCCCATCATAACGTAGGCGGCCTTCCGGAGCACGTTGATTTCAAGGAGCTGGTAGAGCCCTTAAGACTGCTCTTTAAGGATGAGGTACGCAAGGCAGGACTGGAGCTTGGCATTCCTGAAAATCTGGTATTCCGTCAGCCATTCCCCGGCCCCGGTCTGGGCGTGCGCATCATCGGAGAGGTAACGGCAGACAAGGTGCGGATCGTACAGGACGCTGACGCTATCTACCGTGAGGAGATTGCAAAGGCAGGAGCAGACAAGAATCTGGGCCAGTACTTCGCCGCCCTTACCAATATGCGCTCCGTTGGCTGCATGGGAGATGAAAGAACCTATGACTACGCCATCGCCCTCCGTGCCGTGCTCACAAGCGATTTCATGACCGCAGAGTCCGCACAGATCCCCTGGGAAGTCCTGGCAAAGGTCACCAGCAGGATTGTAAATGAGGTCAAAGGCGTGAACCGCGTGCTGTATGACTGTACGGGGAAGCCGCCGGCGACGATTGAATTCGAATAAATCGAGTTGCTTAAAAAAGCCAGTGTTTATGCGGGTTTCAGCGATTTCGATTAGTCTTTTGATAACAAATTGATAACAGTCATAGCAAGTGCCATTATTCTTGTTATCCAGTGGTTTATGGGTAACGGAACAATTAACAGGTGGCTTGCAGACTAAAGTTCGGAGCTTGGCTCTGAACAAATTCCATATTATAAACTAAGCCCTTAGCTGTGGTTAATAACCATAGTTAAGGGCTTTTTTGTCGTTGCCAAAGCATCTGTAGGGAGCTGCCAGTGGCAGGTCCTGTAGGTGCTTATTTATCTTTCAAGTGGTCTTTGAATGCTTCCACGAGAGCGTCACTTAATTCCTGTGATGGAACTTTTGCCCAACGCTGTGTGGTGTCGAACTCTGGATAATGGTAACGCCAGTTATCGTATTCTTCTCTGTTGATTTCTTCGGAAGATAGCTTGTCTGCCTGTTCTTTCCAAGCATACAGCATTTTGAGGAGTTCATATGCTTCTCTGCCTTTGTCCTTGTTGACCTTTAAGCATACCTCTCCGTCTGCTTCACTGACAGTAAGACCGTAAATATCTTCAAGGGTAAACAGAGTGTGCATAAGACCGATATAGCTGTCTATGTCAGGAACATCAAGAGCCTGTGGAGAAACATCAAGCACCTGTGCCAATGCATTTGTAAGGTCTGCTTTCGGTTTGCGTGTACCAGTTTCGTACTGTGCCAAACGCACATCAGCACTCTTTTCTGGAAAACCGATTGCTGTACCGAGATACTTTTGTGTCATACCACGCATTAGTCTGAAAAAATGTATTCTTTCGCTGATAGCCATAATGATACGCTCCTTTTATATTTAGTGAAATAAGTATAGCAGAAATGTTTAGTGGAAGTCAAGAAAAACCGAAACAAAAATGTTTAATATTTTCTTTGCAACCACTTGACAATAGCAAATATGTTTAGTAAAATAAATTACGAATTAAACAAATATGCTTAATGCGACAACTGAATGACCGTCCGAAAAGCCAAACCGCCAAGACCTCGTCGGAGCAAGTTCCGTATCGTTCGCTTGTGTGCAAGCACAAAAGCTCATTCGCTGCACTGCTCCTCCTCTTCCCCAAAAGTCTCCGACTTTTCGGGAACCCCTATACGAGCGAGCGCCTGATGTACTGCGGTGCATTGGGACAGCACAGCGCCTGCCGACAAGCAGGAGTGCCTGTTGGAACTTTAACACGGAGAAAGCGGCAAGCAAAAAATTATTTTAAGAAAGGAAGAAAAAGGATATGGAAAACAGATTTATCCGAGCCGAAGATGTGGCTCAGGAACTAAACGTATCAAAACTTTATGCATATAAACTCATCAGACAATTAAATGAGGAATTGAAAGCAAAGGGCTTTATTACGATTGCAGGGCGTGTAAATCGCCAGTATTTTTACGAAAGGCTCTACGGAGCAGGAAAGGGGGAAATGTAAATGCCGGTATTTAAGAATGAAGATAACGGTACTTGGTATGTGATGGCAAGGTATGTGAACTGGAAAGGGGAACGCAAGCAGAAATGCAAGCGTGGCTTTGCTACCAAACGAGAAGCACAGGAATGGGAAAGAATGTTCAAATTGCAGACTTCTTCAGACCTTGATATGAGTTTTGAAGCCTTTACGGAGCTTTATATCAATGATGTGAAGAACCGTTTGAAGGAAAACACGTGGCTTACCAAAGAGCATATCATACGCACAAAGATACTTCCGTATTTCGGGAAACTGAAAATCAGCGAGATTTCCACAAAGGAGATTATTACTTGGCAGAATGAAATGCTTGCCTATCGTGATGAGAAGAAAAAGCCTTATTCACAGACGTATCTGAAAACGCTGCACAATCAGTTGTCCGCCATTTTCAATCACGCTGTCCGCTACTATGAACTGCGTTCCAATCCTGCGGCAAAGGTGGGAAATATGGGACGTGAGGAACACAAGGAAATGCTGTTCTGGACAAAGGAAGAATACAAGAAATTCTCTTTTGAGATGATGGACAAGCCTGTTTCCTTTTATGCGTTTGAAATGCTTTACTGGTGCGGTATCCGAGAGGGCGAGCTGTTAGCTTTGACTCCGGCAGATTTCAACTTTGATAAGGAAACAGTCACAATCAATAAATCCTATCAGCGTTTGAAAGGGCAGGATGTGATTACTTCTCCGAAAACGAAAAAGAGCAACCGCACGATTAAAATGCCGAAGTTTCTGTGTGAGGAAATGAAAGAATATCTCGGTATGCTTTACGGATTGAAGAAGAAAGACCGTATCTTTACGGTGACGAAAAGCTATCTTCATCACGAGATGGACAGAGGGGCAAAGGCGGCAGGCGTGAAGCGTATCCGCATTCACGATCTCCGTCACAGCCACATTTCACTCTTGATTGATATGGGCTTTTCTGCGGTGGCGATTGCTGACCGAGTTGGTCACGAAAGTATTGATATTACTTATCAGTACGCACACCTCTTTCCGTCAAAGCAGATTGAGATGGCAGAAAAATTAGATGATTTAGGGAAAGGAGATTTTGAAAATGTCAGCTAAGAACAGAGATAACAAAAATCGTTGGAGGAATATCACAGTAGGGTTTCGAGTATCGCCCGAAGAAAACGAACTCATTAACAGAGCTGTAGCTCTATCAGGATTGCCAAAACAGGAGTATTGTTACCGCCGTTGCTTAAATCAGGATGTGGTGGTACAGGGCAATCCGAGAGTGTATAAGGCGTTGAAAACGGAATTTGCCACAGTCCTTGCGGAACTGAAAAGGATTGAAGCAGGAAAAGGTGTGGATGATGAACTGCTGAGTGTAATAGAACTGATTTCCATTATTCTCGGCGGTTTGAAAGGAGAGGATGCGAATGGAGAATAAAAAAGAAATGACTATTCCAAATGTATCTGCGGCAACAGATGCGGAACAGTCACTTTCCAAATGTACTGACAATAGTATAGTCAATCAGGATACGGATTTCAAGGGGTACGAGCAATCTTTTGAAGAAATGCAAAGGGAAATACTCAGACAGTTAGACCCTTCCTATCTGAAAACAGTATCAATGACAACGCTGTATGATACGGTGTTTGAGGTTCAGACACCACTTATCGACGGTCTGCTCCAAAGGGGAACTTACCTTTTCGTAGGTTCCCCGAAAGTGGGAAAGAGCTTTATGATGGCACAGCTTGCCTATCATATCAGCACAGGCACACCGCTTTGGGAGTATAAGGTGCGTAAGGCAACGGTGCTTTATTTTGCCCTTGAAGATGATTACCCACGTTTGCAGAAGCGATTGTTTCAGATGTTCGGTGCAAAGGAGACAGGCAATCTGTATTTCGCAACGGAATGTAAAACGGTCAATGGCGGACTGGAAGAACAGATAAGAGGGTTTATGAGGGAACACCCAGACACAGGCTTGATTATCATAGACACCTTAAAGCGTGTGCGTGAAGCAGGCGGAGCAGATTACAGCTACGCAAGTGATTATGATGTTGTGGCAAGGCTGAAAGCGTTGGCAGACAGTTACAAGGTTTCAATGCTTATTGTTCATCATACACGCAAACAAAAATCGGAAGATATATTCGATATGATTTCAGGCACGAATGGTCTGATGGGTGCGGCAGACGGTGCATTTGTTCTCAGTAAGGACAAGCGTACTTCCAACAATGCCACACTTGATGTTGCTGGCAGAGACCAGCAGGATATGAAAATCCATCTTGTAAGGGACAGCGAGCGATTGGTGTGGAACTTTGCAAAATCGGAAACGGAGATGTGGAAAGAACCGCCCGAACCTCTGCTTGAGAAGATAGCGGATACGCTCTTTTCGGAAAGTGACAGATGGGAAGGAACTGCTTCGGAACTTTGCGAAAGGCTTGCGGTGGATATAAAGCCGAATGTACTTTCTTTAAGGCTCAGTATCAACGCAAGCAGGCTGTTTCGTGATTACGGTATCCGTTATCAGAACAGCCGCACACACGACGGAAGAAAGGTTTCACTTTGGAAAGAAACCGAGCAGACGGCGTGACAAACGGTGTCAAAGGTGTCAATGTTTTTGAGAGCAGCACGCTGTGAAAAACATTGTCACCATCGTCACACTTTGACACCGGATAAAGTTTAGGGGAGTGTGCAGAGAGTGCCTTTTCAAAGGCGGCTCTTTGGTCTCGCCTGCTGGCTCGGTCGGTTCGCAGGCGTGTGTGCCACCGGCACACGCTCACCCCTCGGAGAGCCTTCGGAGAACGCAAAACCTGTTTACAGGTCGCATTTTTGATGGGTGTACCCGTCAAAAGTGCTTTTGCGTTACTTTTGACAAAAGTAACAAAACCTGAGAATGTTGAAATTTACAGATGGGAGATGAAAAAATGCAGAGAACGATAAGTGCAATGGTCGGTAAAGGCTCGGTCAATCACAATAGCCGAAAGTTCCGAGCAGAAAATGTAGACGGAACTCGTACTCATCTCAATATCGACTACTGCAATGAAAATATAAAGACAGTTTATCACGAATTGTTTGATGAAGCATTGGAAAGATACAATGCCAAGCAGATAAGGTCAGACCGAAAGATAAAAGATTATTATGAAAAAATCCGAAGTTCCAAGCAGGAAAAACCGTTCCACGAAATCATTTTACAGGTGGGCGGTAAGGGAAATATGAACGCCGATACGGAAAACGGAGAACTGGCAAAGCAGATTTTAGATGAATACTATCAGGGTTTTCAGGAGCGAAATCCACAGCTTCGGGTGTTCTCGGCTCATCTGCATATGGATGAAGCTACACCACATCTGCACATAGATTTTGTACCTTTTACCACAGGCAGCAAGCGTGGACTTGATACAAGAGTGTCACTAAAGCAGGCTCTTGCAACGCAAGGTTTTAAGGGCGGCAGTCGTGGCGATACGGAGTGGTCGCAATGGATACAGTCCGAAAAAGAACAGCTTGCGGCGGTGATGGAACGTTATGGGATTGAGTGGGAACATTTAGGCACACACGAAAAACATCTTTCTGTTTTGGATTATAAAAAGCAGGAAAGAGAAAAAGAAGTGGCGGCATTAGGTGCGAAAATCGAGCAGAAACAGATTGAATTTGATGTGTTGTCGGAACGAGTATTGAACTATGATAAGGCAAAAGACGAGCTGTCAAATCTTGAAATAGAGCTTGATACTGCACCGAAATATCAGTTGCCAGAACCAGAGAAATTTATGACTGCAAAGGCATATAAAACCAAAATGGCAGAGCCGGTTGTAAGGAAATTGAAGCAACTTGTCAAAACGGTGCTTGCCCGCTGCTTTGAGGGGTGGGACAACTATCATAGGCTGAATACAGCGAATGCACAGTTATACCGCACCAATCAGCGTTTGGAGAAAGTCAATGAAAGATTGACCGAAGAAAACAAAATCCTAAAAGCAGAAAATAAAGATTACAGCCTGCTCCGTAAGGTTTTTGGTCGCAAACAGATAGATGATTTGTTGGAGCAGGCAAGAACAGTTAAAGGTCGCAAGCGTGATAATACACGATCACGATAGACAAAAATCACAGGAGGAAAAGGAAAATGACAAAGACAATTTTTGAAGAAATGGGCGGAACTTATAGACAGGTGGGTGATTATTTATTGCCGAACATCACAGTACCAGCCGAAGAAGAAATAGAGCCGATTGGTTTATGGGGGAAACGACATGCAAGGCATTTAAAGGAACACTATAAAGTGTTATATATGAACCTGCTGACAAGCGGAAAGCTGCATAGTTATCTTGCAGAAGTCGATAAGCAAGCAGAGGATATGTTTCTTCGACTGGTAAAGGAATATGCCGACAGACAAGATGTGACGGAACAATTAAAGAAAGATAATCCCTACGAATGGATTGGAAGAATGAATAATATTCAGGCTTGTGTGAGGGAAGTTGTAGGAACGGAGTTGATTTACACATAAGCGTTTTACGGTATGGTGCTCCTGCGTTTGCTGGAGTGCTGTGGTTGTGGTTGTAAAGAGGTTGTGAAAGATTGAATTTCGTAATGGTTGGATGTATAATTAGGAAGTGAAAATTTTAATTTGCACTTCCATAAGGTGAAATGTATTGACACAAAAAATACAGTATGATAGTATTGCCATTAGAAGAAAGAAAGGCACATTTTGTGTAAGGTGAGGAAATGATTAATAGATAATTTGATTTAAGTAAGACACATATAGTTATTGAGCCTGTAGAGAATAGGTTTGTTTTGTGTACGCTTAAGTTGGATTATCGCAAGAGGCATTTCCTTTGTTTTCCTTTTGGAAAAGAAATAAGGGTCTATTTAGCGAGTCTATTTTTGCGTATGCAAAAAAGACTCGTTTTTGTGTGTTCAAAATAATAATTGGCTCAGACTTCGAAAAGGAGAAACTTTAATGTTGCAGATAAAAAAATTAAATTTAACACATAAAAAAGACCTGAGAATAATTCTTAATGATTTCAACCTTGTGCTAAATGATGGAGATAAGGCAGTTATTATTGGAGAAGAGGGAAATGGGAAATCGACATTAATGAAGTGGATATACAATCCGTCGCTTGTAGAAAACTATATAGAAGCAGATGGGGAAAGGATAATGGGACACGAACGTCTTGGTTATCTTCCGCAGGAGATGCTCGATGAAGATAAGGAAAAAACAATATACGAATATTTTTCTGAAGAGGAAATATTCTGGGAGAAAACGCCTAAAGAATTGTCTGTTATTGCGGGAAAATTTGGAATGAAAAATGATTTTTTCTACAGTAACCAGACAATGGGTAGTCTTTCAGGAGGCGAAAAAGTCAAGACACAACTTATGAGGCTTTTCATTCGCGATGTTTCTGTGCTGTTGTTGGACGAACCTTCCAATGACATCGACATTGCGACGCTTACATTACTGGAAAAAATCATAAATGACTGGAAGCACATTGTGCTTTTTATTTCACACGATGAAACGCTGATAGAGCGTACTGCCAACATGGTGATACATATCGAGCAGATTATACGAAAAACAAAGGCGAGATATACCGTGGCAAAGCTTCCCTATAGACGCTATGTGGAAGAACGGCTTCATAAATTTGAAATCCAAAAACAGCGGGCACTGAGTGACCGTAGGGAGAAAAAGATTCGCGATGAAAAATATCAAAGAGTTATGCAGAGTGTACAAGGTGCATTAAGAAGTTGTACCAGACAAGCACCGTCTGTTGCCAAAAACTTAAAGGACAAAATGCATACGGTTAAGGCAATGGAACGAAGATTTGAAAAAGAAGATGAAAATATGACTCAGATGCCGGAACAGGAAGAAGCAATCTTTGTCAAATTAGGGGATGAAAACTCACACATTCCCGCAGGAAAAACGGTCATAGAATATGAACTTTCAAAGCTTGTGACTCCGGATGGCAAAAGAATTTTAGCAGAAGGAATTCATTTAAAAATAAAAGGTTCAGAAAAAATCTGTATGATAGGAGCCAACGGGGCAGGAAAAACGACTCTTCTAAAAAAGATAGCGGAAGAACTCCTAAATCGGAATGACATTAAAGCAGAATATATGCCTCAAACTTATGAAGACCTGCTGGATTTGGATGTTACACCGGTTGATTACCTTGATAAAACAGGAGATAAAGAAGAGCGTACAAGAATTAGAACATACCTTGGTTCACTTAAATACACACCAGATGAAATGGAGCATCCGATTCGGGAGTTATCAGGCGGACAAAAGGCGAAAGTGCTTCTCTTGAGGATGAGCTTAAGTGGTGCAAATGTTCTTATTCTGGATGAACCGACAAGAAATTTTTCACCATTGTCCGGTCCGGTAATAAGAAAAATGCTCCGAGAATTTCCGGGGGCTGTCATTAGCATTTCTCACGATAGAAAGTATATTGAAGAGGTGTGCGATAAAATATATCAGCTAAATCCTAATGGATTACAGCTAATTGGTGATTGATAACAAAAAGGATGAAAGACTGACAAATTTCAGGCTTTTAGTGAGTTGGAAAGCATACAAAGATTTGAATTTGGAGGATAGATTATGGTACGTACAGAAGATGCATGTGAAATTATAAAATATGCTTTGCAAAACGAAATTAAAGTATATTTAGATGGCGGATGGGGTGTTGATGCACTTCTTAAAAGAGAATCAAGAATACACAATGATATTGATTTGTTTGTTGAACTGAAACATTATCATGATTATATTTATGTGATTAAGCAGCATGGATTTGAGGAAGTAAATACTGATTATACAACGGATGGTCATACTGTCTGGAAAGATGATAAACAAAGAATCATTGATTTACATTGTTTTGAATTTACAGATGACGGAATTGTTTATGAGGGAGATATATTTCCATCAAAAACTTTTTCCGGTATTGGAAAAGTTGGAGATATAACTGTTTCTTGTATTGAACCATTGAGTCAGGTAATGCTTCATTTGGGATATGAACACGATAAAAATGATGTGCATGATGTGATGCTGTTGTGTGAAACATTTCAAATAGCAATACCAGATGAATATAAGGAAAAGTAAAATTTCAGTTTTGTGTTGAATCTCTAAGCAAAATAGCTTATAATTTGACATGCTACATATAGTTATTATCCACAGTTATCGAGTAGGTGTTATCAATGCCGATAACAAAATGATAACATTAGCTCGTATAGGCAGGATAATATGGATATATCAAATAATCAAAAGAACGAGAAACATTACAGAGAATAATTCCTAAACAAAAAGCGTTAGTCTTTGTAGAGTTTGAATAATATATTAGAGCCAAGAAATGCCTATTTTACGGGCTTTCTTGGCTCTTTCTATGTCCGTTGACAATCAAATGACAATACTTTTTTAATATTATTGTAAATAATTTCTTCTTATTTAGTTGGGAATTGGCTCTTCCAGTCTAAATATTCTTTTTCTGTAATCTCTTCATTTCTGAATTTCTGGTACATATCAGCCCATGCCCCAATATGATCCAGCATATTTAAAGAATCGTGTCCTTTGTCTTTAAACATGAGTTGTGGTACGCCGGATTCATCCCGGTAGGCGTGCAGACCATATTGATCCTCTAAAGCAAATAATGCGTGCATGACACTAACATAAGTATCAAAGTTTGGATCAGACATGGCGTATGGACTGATCTTTAATGAGTTTGCTATTTTTTCCAATTGTTCTGATGATGGAAAACGATTCCCAAGTTCATAATTTCTAATTGCCGATTCGCTCAATCCGGACATGATTGCCAATTCTTTCTGTGTATATCCTTGATCGATCCGGAATTTTCTTATTTTCTCACCTACTGTCATAGGAAAACACTCCTTTGCTGATTGTTACTTAAAAGTATAGCATAAACAGTTCAAAAATGAAATATAAAAATAAACCGTTCATTTTTGAAATTATTCTATTGACAGTACGGGAATGAAATGTTATGATGCATATACACCGTTCGATAATGAACTGAAAAAGAAAGGAGGGATATAGATGGCTAGTAAATTATTTATATCAGCAAAAGAAGTAGCGAAAGAATTAGAAGTATCTGATTCCTATGCGTATCGTTTGATCCGTCAGTTAAATGCGGAATTGGAACAAAAAGGTTTCGTTGTTGTCAAAGGAAAAATCAGCCGTAAATATTTTGAAGAACGAGTTTACGGTATGAACGAAATGAAATAGCAGGAGGTGATGTTTTGACAGTAATCAAAAACCAAAAGTCAAATACTTACGAGGTAAGAACCTATTATAAGGACTGGACCGGCGTAAGAAAGCAGAAGACGAAAAGGGGATTTAAACGTAAATGTGATGCCCAGGAATGGGAAAGAGCGTTTAAATTAAAGGAGAATTTGAGTCTGGATATGTATTTTGAAGATTTTGTAGATCTTTATCTGAATGATATCAAATCCAGAATCAAATATAATACCTGGCTGACGAAAAAGCATATTGTAGAAAAAAAGATTCTCCCATATTTTTCGAAAAAGAAGTTGCAGGAAATAAAACCTTCCGATATTCGGCAATGGCAGAACACCATGATGAACTATCGGAATAAACAAGGAGAAGGCTATTCACAGGTCTATCTAAAGACCATCCATAATCAGCTGAGTGCAATTTTGAATCATGCAGTTAATTTCTATGATTTGAAAAGCAATGCTGCACGTAAGGCAGGATCTATGGGAAAAGAAAGAACAAAAGAGATGCTTTTCTGGACAAAAGAAGAGTATATGAAGTTCATTGAAGCGGTGGCGGATAAGCCAATCTCCTTTTATGCATTTGAAATCTTATATTGGTGTGGAGTGCGTATGGGAGAGTTGTTAGCACTGACACCGGCAGATTTCGATTTTCAGGCTTGTACTATCCGGATCAATAAGTCTTATCAAAGATTAGAGGGGAAGGATATTATTACGGATCCTAAGACTGTGAAGAGTAATCGCATAATCACCATGCCGGAATTTTTAAGCGAAGAATTAGAAGCGTATATAGGAATGCTGTATGGTTTAAATGAAAATGACAGGATATTCCAAATTTCAAAAAGCTATCTTCATCATGAAATGGATCGTGGTGTGAAGTTGTCAGGAGTGAAGAGAATACGAATCCATGATTTACGACATTCTCACGTGTCATTGTTGATTAATATGGGATATTCTGCGGTGGCAATTGGAGAAAGGGTAGGGCATGAAAGTGTGGAAATCACATATCGATATGCGCATTTATTCCCGACAATCCAAACAGAAATGGCGGAAAATCTAAATCAGGAAAGAGAGGAATATCTGGATGAGTGAAAAAAATAGGGATAACAAGAATCGGTGGCGTAATGTAACCATAGCGTTTCGAATGTCTCCGGAAGAAAATGAAGAGCTGAATTTAAGAGTAAAGCTTTGTGGATACCAGACGAGACAAGAATATATCATTGAAAGTGTTTTACATCAAAAAGTCACAGCAGTAGGAAATCCGTTGATGTTAGTACAGTTTAGAAAACAGCTTCGAGGGATTGAAGAGGAACTAAAAAGGTTAACTACATTAGAGGATGCCGATGAAGAGTTGTTTACACCTATTCGAACAATGTTGGAGATATTAAATGCATTTGCAGAAGAAAGAAACTATGAAAAAAGGAAAAAAGAAAAAGCCCAGAAATAATCTGAGCAAGTTCCCTGATCATCAGAATAACTGATATATCACCTTAACAACTTGAGTATATCACAAAATTGTTGTTGCAACAATTGTTAAATTCTGTTTGCCAGGGACTTGCCCGGTTGGGCAGGAGGTGGAAATGGAAGATAATTATAGAGAAGTAAAAAAGGCAGAACCATGCCTGAAATTGATCCACATGGATCAGGTTGAAGTGGAAGAAATCGAATGGCTCTTTTATCCCTTCATACCATATGGGAAGGTCACCATTATTCAGGGAGATCCTGGAGAGGGGAAGACTACTGTGGTGTTGCAGATCATAGCAAAATTAACAAAAGGAGAAGCAATATTAAGTGAGACAAGCGAAGGAAAATCTGAAGAGACAGGTGTAGAGCCAATCAATGTGATTTATCAAACAGCTGAAGATGGACTGGGCGATACGATCAAACCAAGATTGTTAGCGGCAGGGGCAGATTGTTCCAGAGTCTTGGTAATTGATGATCAGGATCAGCCATTAACAATGGTAGATGCAAGGCTGGAAGAAGCGATCATACAGACGAAAGCAAGACTTGTAGTATTAGATCCAATTCAAGGCTTTCTAGGGGCTGGTGTTGATATGCATAGGGCAAATGAGATTCGCCCATTGATGAAAAGAATCTCTGTATTAGCAGAAAAATATCAATGTGCCATTATTCTGATCGGTCATATGAATAAAAATAGTAATGGAAAATCATCCTATCGTGGATTGGGTTCTATTGACTTTCAAGCGGCAGCAAGAAGCGTGTTGATTGTTGGAAGAGTGAAAGA
Source organism: Enterocloster sp. HCN-30185 (assembly GCF_037890305.1). Lineage (NCBI taxonomy): Bacteria > Bacillati > Bacillota > Clostridia > Lachnospirales > Lachnospiraceae > Enterocloster > Enterocloster sp. HCN-30185. The sequence continues at coordinate 10,522 of NZ_JBBKBT010000005.1, read as the reverse complement.
TGAACCGGAAATCCGAGTGATCTGTCATGTAAAGAGTTCTCTTGCTCCGGAAGGAGATGCTATCGCCTTTCGATTAGACAAAGAAAAAGGATTTCATTGGATTGGAAAATATGACATCAGTGCAGAGGACTTATTGTCTGGTGATGGGCGAGGGCAAAAGATCCGAAGTGCGAAAGAATTTTTAAAAGAGATCTTAGCAAATGGATCAATGGAACAGGCAAAAATAGCGGAAGAAGCAGAAGAACGAGGAATTAAAAAGAAAACACTTTGGAATGCGAAGAAGGAATTACAGATTGATTCTGTGAAGATAGGGAATAAATGGTTCTGGATGTTACAAGAAGAGTAAAGGAAGATGGCAAGATTACCATATCTTAAAGAATAGGGAATCTTGCCACCTTGATTAAAAAGGAGTGAAGTGATGAAAAAAGTACAGATTGATTATGAACTGTTTCGAAAATTGATCTTTTATCATCTGGGTTCAGATGATCAGTATGAAGAAGATATTCGAAATGGCTTGGAAGAAAAATTGGATGCATTAGTCAGACATGAACTCTATACGAAGTATAAGACGGCTCCTTCTGAGGAAGAGCAGGAGAAAGCACGACAGGAATATTTAGATAAGCGTGGAGTGTCAGCCAGTTATCGGTGGTGATGTTTGTTTGGGGAATATAGAACAGGAGCGTGGCACGCACCTGTATGATACCAAACAAGGAGAATTGCTGTAGGGTGTAGCCGATACAGTGCTGGCTGATTTGAAAGCTCCCGGCAGGGCGCAAGGGTACTTTTGATGGACGTTAGGCTGTCGAAAGTGCTTTTGCGTTACTTTTGACAAAAGTAACAAAACATGATCGCCATATCTGGCGTTTTAAAATGAAGGAAAGGAGATTTATTGAAGAGGACGATTAGTTTTATGACAGGGAAAGGCTCCCTGAACCATAACAGTAGAAAATTTCATGCAAAGAATACGGATCCGAACAGAACCCATTGGAATGTTGAATATTGTAATGAAGATATCAAAGACGTATATCATGAATTATTTGACGAAGCCTTGAAACGTTACAACGATAAACAGACTCGAAAAGATCGTAAGATAGATGATTACTATGAAAAGATACGTTCCGGGAAACAAGAAAAATTATTTCATGAGGTTATCCTTCAGATCGGTGATAAAGACAATATGGGATCAGAAACGATGGAGGGACAACTTGCTGCAAAGATATTAGATGAATACATGAAAGGATTTCAGGAACGAAATCCTACGTTGAGAGTATTTGCTGCTCATCTGCATTTAGACGAAGCAACGCCACATCTACATATTGATTTTATTCCCTATGTTGCAGGAAGTAAGCGAGGACTTGATACAAGAGTATCTTTAAAACAAGCCTTATCGTCATTAGGATTTAAAGGTGGATCGAGAAGTGAGACAGAGTTAAATCAATGGGTGCAATCGGAAAAGGAAAAACTAGCCATGGTCATGAGAGAAAATGAGATAGAATGGGATCAGAAAGGAACTCATGAACCACATCTTTCTGTATTGGATTACAAGAAAAAGGTTCGAGAACAGGAAGTAGAAGAATTAACGGAACATAAGAATTTATTGGAGCATGATTTACATGATATCAGTGAATGTGTGGATGAAATCCAAAAGGAAAAAGAACAGGTAGAAAAAGAGAGAGATGCAGTAATTAAAAAGACAGAAGTTTTAGAGAAACGATTTTCTGCACTAAATTCAAAAGCTGGACTTGTTGACTTGCATGCACGTGAGTATGGATATTACCCGGAAGAATGGTTGCTAGAAGCTGGAACTTTAGAGTCAGCAAAATCTTATCGAAAGAGGATATTCCCTCTATTGAAAAAAGTTGCAAACATGATACAGTCATTATATAGCAAGTATTTGGAGTTAAAAGACAGAAATCGAAAGCTATCCGATCGAAATATGGATCTTGAAAATCGTGTAGAACGGTTGCGAGAGGAAGTATCTGTTATAAAGAAAGAGAATGTAGCTTTGTTGAATGTGGCATATGATATGGATCGGGTTGTAACTGTTTTGGGAGAAAATAAGGTCAAGGAAGCGATAGAAGTGGCAAAGCATTTGGAACAGGCAAATGCAAAGCAAAAAATCAAGAAGAGACGTATAGATAGAGAGGGGAGATAAAGGGATGAAGAAATAAAATTTATGCTAAAAAAGCAAAGTCTAGACATTGTTTTTTGGAATTGTAAATCAGAGAGAATAGATTTATATAGGCGAAGAGAGAAAATAGCTTTGGCAGGCCTTTGAGAATTAGGTGAATGCTCTATAAGTAATGTGATACAAGGAAAGGTAAAATAGAATTTGTGGAAATGTGCGTTACAAGATGTAAGCAGAAACTCTAGCACAAAAAACTTCCATTTCTTTTTTTGATGAAGTATAATGTAAGCAACATATTTGAATTTGCAGCGATAGAAAATCAGAAGAATATATTGAAAAATAAGCATTTGAGGGAGTGACACGAATCGTGTCACATATGTGAAAGAACGTTTCTTTCATTGTTTTATGCTTTTGGATAAGGTGAAGGTGTTAGAAAGACAAACCAAATCAGAAAGGATGTAAAATGATGAAAAAGAACGAAAAAAGATGTTTATTACTTGGAAGTGTATTCCTTGCAATGTTTGTGTTATGGACAGCGCTGATTCAGATGGTGGATGTGCAATCTGTTGGTCAAAATGAAACCAGTATTGGATTTGCAACATTCAATTGCTGGTTTCACCATTTGATAGGGGTGAATAAGGTGATTTATACAATTACTGATTGGATGGGCCTGGTACCTATCGTTGTATGTTTGGTTTTCGCGGGTATTGGGTTGATTCAGTTGATTAAAAGAAGAAGTATTTTCAAGGTTGATGCAGATATTATGATCTTAGGGGTATATTTTGCTGTTGTGATCTTGGCATATGTGATTTTCGAAATTATACCAATCAATTACAGACCAATTTTAATAGAAGGAAGAATGGAGGCATCTTATCCATCTTCAACTACATTATTGGTATTGAGTGTGATGCCAGTTTTTATTGAACAAATCCAGCGCAGGTTGTCTGGTGATGTGGCGAAAAGAATCATAACAATTGTATCACTAGCTTTTTCGGGATTCATGGTGATTGGGAGATTGATTGCCGGAGTGCATTGGTTCACGGATATCGTAGGCGGTGTACTACTAAGTACCGGATTGGTTTTGATTTATAAAGCGACAGTTATGTTGGTAATAAAGGAAAAATAGAATTGGAATGGGAGGTGCAGATTTTGGAATTTCATGAAAAACTTCAGGAATTAAGAAAAATCCGAGGTTTGACACAAGAAGAATTAGCCGAGGCATTATTTGTTTCTAGAACTGCTATTTCAAAATGGGAATCTGGTGTTTCCCAAACAAAAAGATATTAAGAAACAGCCCATGTTTACCTGCTTGCAAACAAAAGAATATTGCTACTAGACTAAGAGATACTACATAAGTGTGTTGGTATCTCTTTTTTGTTGCCGTGAAACAGCAGACTATTTCATTTCTGCTTGATTACCTTAAAACTTATTAGTCTATGGTTTGTCAAGGGCTTGTTGCGTGAGAAATGCTGAATATCACCCTTTACAAAACATAGGCTGATAAGTAACTTTTCAAAAGCAGAAAAGAAATGGCAATGCTTATAACAATATGATATAATGCAGATGAAGACAAAAAAGGAATTTGTCGAGCTGGTTAGTTCGAGATAATTTTGAGTTTGTTAAGATGTGGTGCACTTGATGGAATCACAGGTACGACATCATATTATGGAGGATGAAATAGATGATAGGTTTGATTGTTGCGAGGTCAAAGAATAATGTTATAGGCAAGAATGGTAATATACCATGGAAAATAAAGGGAGAACAAAAGCAATTTAGAGAGTTAACAACGGGTAATGTGGTTATTATGGGGCGAAAGTCTTATGAAGAAATCGGTCATCCGTTGCCTAATAGAATGAATATTGTTGTTTCCACCACAACAGAGTATCAAGGAGATAATTTAGTTTCAGTTAAATCATTAGAAGATGCATTATTATTGGCTAAAGGACGAGATGTATACATATCTGGTGGATATGGACTATTTAAGGAAGCTTTGCAAATAGTAGATAAAATGTATATCACAGAAGTAGATTTAAATATTGAAGATGGAGATACATTCTTTCCAGAATTTGATATCAATGATTTTGAAGTTTTGATAGGGGAAACACTTGGTGAGGAAGTGAAATATACGAGAACATTTTATGTAAGGAAAAAATGAATTGAGTAAATTTTGGATTTAGGGTGTTTTCATAAATATATTGCTTTTTATGCATATATAAATTGTTGTAAGACAAATTCCAGTTTGTATGGGGCGATAAAATCAGAATTTGAGAGAGGATTGAATATGAATAAGGAATGGTCTGAACTTAATAAAACAATGCAGGCACAAATAAAAAAGAAAGATACTTATAAGAGGGGTATTGATACTTTACTTACTTTACGAAGTCAGTTAATACAAACCTTAGTATCTTTCAAAGAAGAATTATGCAGAGAAGATTTTAACTCAATCCCCTTCATAAACGCTGATGGTTATCATAGTAAGACGATTGCTTATTCTATTTGGCATATTTTCCGCATTGAAGATATAGTTGTGCATACAGTGATAAATGAAGATGAACAAGTATTTTTTGCAGGCAATTATCAAGAGCGTATCAATTCACCTATCATTACAACAGGAAATGAACTCATGAAACAGCAGATTGCAGACTTTTCAAAACAGCTTAATCTGGAAGAATTATATTTATATATTTTCGAAGTATGGGAAAGCACTGAGAAAATGCTTGAACGGTTATCTTATGATGAATTGAAAAGAAAAATACCGAAAGAAAGAAAAGGATACTTAGAATCGTTGAATGTAGTAAACGACAATGAAAAAGCAATTTGGCTGATTGATTATTGGTGTAATAAAGATATTTGTGGACTAATTCAAATGCCGTTTTCAAGACATTGGATTATGCACACAGAAGCCTGTTTGCGTATAAAGAACAAGATACATTCATAGGCAAAAATTTCAGTTTGTAGAACTAAGGAAATTGGAATTTAAGGAGGAATAAAGTATGGTTAGTGATTTTATAAGAGCAGCATTTCCATGGATTTTAATGGGTTTATTTGTAGCAATCAGTTGTTCCCTTATGAGTAAAAAAGAGAAATAAATTCCTGTTTGTATTTATAAAAGAGAAAAAATGAGAAAAGTAGTTTTATTTATTGCCATGAGCCTTGACGGATATATTGCGGACGGTAATGGTGGAGTAGCTTGGCTAAATGGTCATGGAAATGACAATGAAAACATCGACACTTATACAGAATTTACCAAAGATATAGATACTGTCTTAATGGGGTGGAATACTTCTCATCAGGTTGTTACTGAACTTTCTCCGCAAGAATGGGTATATAATAAATTTACAACTTATGTATTAACACATAAAGAGTGCAATTCTTCCCAACAAATTCATTTTACAAGTGAAAATCCTGTTTTATTATTGGAACGGCTAAAACAAGAAGCAGGAAAGGATATTTGGATTTGTGGCGGAGCAAATCTTGTTCAGCAGTTGGTAAGCAAAAATATGATTGATAAATATTACATTTCTGTTATTCCTACTCTGTTAGGAAATGGGGTTCGTCTTTTGGGCAACATAGACAGGGAAATAAAGTTAAGGCTTTGTAAAACACAGACTTATAACGGAATAACCGATTTGATTTATATGCGTAGATAACTAGAGAGAAACAGAAAAGCTGTTAAACCGACGGAGCGATCCGACCACGTTGGCGGGAAAATCCTTAAGATTTTTCCGCCATGCTTGCAAGGGGGCGGTTCGCTTCGGCGGTTCGGCGAGCTTGCGAGCCGTTCAAAGCCCCCGTTATCTAACAAGGGGGGCACAAAAAACAAGAAACACTATACACTAACAAGCGGAAAACGCTGTATTTATAAGGCAAAACCCCATTTTTACAGTAGTGATATAAATTGTACCTATATCACTATGAAAATTGAATAGTAAATATGAGAAAGACAGTTGATTTCAAAAAATAAGAAATTGATTGTCGTTTTCTTTTGCAGAAATTTAAGTGCAGGCAATTATGGTAGTTGTCGTAATTGCTGTCAGCTCAGTGTTTATCACTGATGGTGTGAAAGATTTACGGTTGGAGATGTTCAATAAGATTATTGGTGCTTAATTATTTTTATTGTAGTGCTGATATGAGAATGTTATAATTGGGGTATAAAACATACAAATAAATTTGCTGAAAAATGAGGTATCAAAATATGGAAAATGAATTACTGGAAAACTTAGGAAGACTTCACACAACTGAACTTGGCGTTATTAGAATTAAAAAGAACTTATCTTTGAATGTAGAAAATGTAATTGAATGGTGCAAAGAAAAAATTAGCCTTTCTAATGCGGAAATCACAAGAAAAGGAAAAAACTGGTATATAACGATTGATAATTGTATTATAACGGTAAATGCGTACAGTTATACCGTTATCACTGCTCACAAGGTAAAATGATAAATTTTTCTATAAAGGAATTAAACGCATTTGCAGTTATTGGGCAGGAAGTAGAACTGACTAATTATCAAAAAAAGAATATTCAGATTAGTACACAGTTTTGGAGAAAGTTTAACAGTAGTTTGAAAAAAGCGTATCTTTCACAATCAGGAAATTGGGTAAAATATGCTTTTATGGAAAGAAGAAATGGAAAACTTTATTATTTCTGTTCTATTCCCCAAAGAACCATTACCCCAGAGGGCTTTCTGTATAAAGAAATACCGTCTTATAAATATTTGGTTGTGGAGCATATTGGTGCTATGGATAAAATATATGAAACTTATGGCAAGATTTATGAAGAAATTATTCCTAGTACATCGTATATTCCTATAAAAGATATTATCCTACACTTTGAAAAATACGATTATCGTTTTCATTGGAATAGTGATAATTCAGTTATTGAAATTTGGATACCTATTCAAGATTAGAAGCAATTTTATATCCATACACACAAAGCAGTTAGTCTTAGGATTGACTGCTTTTTCTATACAGATTTTTAATGACAGGCAATTATCAATTATGGTAGTTGCCTTTTTTGATTGGAGGAATTGAAGAATGAATGATAAAAACTTTATTGAAGAACTAAGACAAAAGCGTGAGGAATACGGAGTAACACAAACAAGGCTTGCTGTTGCCTGTGGTATCAGCCGTGAATATTACAACCGCATTGAAAAAGGAAAACAGCCATTGAATGACGAATTAAGAGAAATCATAGAAAAACAGATTGAGCGTTTCAATCCGCAAGAACCACTATTCTTATTGATTGATTACTTTCGTGTCCGCTTTCCTACTACGGACGCATTGGCGATTATCCGTGATGTATTACAACTGAAATCTAATTACATGCTTTATGAAGATTATGGAAAATACGGATATGAAAGCAAATATGTACTTGGCGACATCAATATCATGTGTTCCATGCAGGAGCATTTAGGTGTTTTATTGGAACTGAAAGGCAAAGGCTGTCGGCAAATGGAATGTTATCTGCTGGCACAGGAACGCTCATGGTATGACTTCATGCTGGATTGTATGACGGCTGGTGGTGTGATGAAACGGCTTGATTTGGCTATCAATGATAAAGCAGGAATATTGGATATTCCAAAGTTAAAGGAAAAATACAAGGCTGGCGAATGTATGTCCTACTTCCGTATGCAGAAAGATTACAGCGGTACAGAAAAATGCGGTAGCGATTTACCAAAGAATACAGGAGAAACCTTATATCTCGGTTCAACAAGTAGCGAATTATATATGTGTGCTTATCAGAAAAATTATGAGCAGTATGTCAAGAATGGCACAGAAATTGAAGATACGGAGATTAAGAACCGTTTTGAAATACGCATGAAGAACGAACGAGCCTATTATGCGGTTGTAGATTTACTGACCTATCGGGACGCTGAACGCACCGCTTTTTCTATCATCAATCATTATGTCCGCTTTGTTGACAGAGAGGACGACAAGCCAAAAAGTCAATGGATAACAAATGATGATTGGGCATGGTTTGTAGGGGAAAACAGAGAGCCGATACGCTTAACCACAAAGCCAGAGCCTTACACTTTACAAAAAGCGTTGCATTGGCTACAAAGACAAGTCGCACCAACCATAAAAATGGTACAGGCATTAGACAGAGAAAATCGTACAACGATACTGAAAGATATGATTGAGCAGGCAGAACTAAAAGACAAGCATAAACATTTATTACAATTAGAGAAATCAACCATAGAAGAACGTATAGATACCGCTGTTCCACAAGAGAATGACGGTATTTTTTAATGTAATTGAAAAATTTCAGATTTAGTCAGCAAAGAGCTGTTTTCATTCCCTATGTGAAGTGAAAGAAGAAAAATAAATTTTTTATTAAATCTGCAACAAAATGGCTACTTGCGTACAGATATGGTGCGAGAAAAGGAAATCTAAACTTTTTTTGAAAATAGGTCATTAAATCGGGGCTTGCTGTCCCTATATGAAGTGAAAGAAGAAAAAAGTTTTGAAAAAATGACGGAAATTCGTGATTAGTGGACAGTCTTCTGTGAAAAGAGGAAAAACATCATCATTTTGTATTCAAACAGGCATTAGCAGTTGAGTGTTGATGTGAAAAGATGAAAATACTTTGTTCTCAACTTAACAATTTAAGGTTTCCGTTCCCTATATGGTGCAAAGAAAATATTTCATTCTATTGTTGGCAGTAACGGTATGGTTTGGGTAGTTAGGGTGTGAAAAGGAAAATATTCTTTTTTCATCATCAACTTAGCAAAATGACATTTTCTATCCCTATATGGTGCATGAAAAGAAGTTAAAATTTTTCCATTTAAACTTAGCAAATGGACGTTTGCTGTACAGATAGTAGTGAAAAAGGAGAAAATCAACCGTTGATTGCCAAAATGAACCGTTCCATTTGTACTAATAATGGAAAAAGTTTTGGATTTTGGTTACGTTTCTCCTCTTTTCCAACGCGATATATAGGAAAGACGATTTTTTTCTTTCAATCGTTCTTTGACAACTGAATAAAGCTATTCAATACGTTTGACAGACAGCTAGCCGTTGAAACAAATACGCCACGACCTTTCCCCTGCAAGAGCGAGCGAAAACCTATTTGTGTTCTTGTAAAAGATTTGTCCTCTTTTATCGCCATGACCTGTACTGTCAGATAATGATACTCCCGTACAGCCACAGCTTGAGCATTAAGAGCGTCGCACGCAATGGGTACGGCTACATAAGAACTATGCAGAGGTGGAACTCCTGTGGGCTATGACAAAAGCCGTTGAATTGCTTAGAAAGATTTTACAGAAAGGGGGTATGTGTTATTGATAATGCTGTAAAAACAATTCAAAAGAAAAATGGCAAGTGTGGCATTGGCAACAGAGGAAAGACAAAGATTGTAGTAAAAGAGCATTTTTCCGAAAAGGGCAAAACAATGGAAGAACTTCTAACTGATGTCATGCTGGAAAAAGCAAAGCAGACAATCGCATAAAATCGGTGCAGTTGTAAGAAATAGATTGAATGACAAAAAGTACCCGTGTTATACTTTACTTGCAAGCAGGTATTGTAAACACGGGTTAGTTATAAAGGAGGATAACTGACAATGAAACAACAGATTTACAATACTGCACTTTATCTTAGGTTAAGCCGAGATGATGAATTACAGGGCGAAAGTTCCAGCATTACCACACAGAGAAGTATGTTGCGTTTATATGCAAAAGAACATCATTTGAATGTCATTGATGAATATATTGATGACGGCTGGTCGGGAACAAATTTTGACAGACCGAGTTTTCAAAGAATGATTGAGGATATAGAGGCAGGAAAAATCAACTGTGTTGTAACGAAAGACCTTTCCCGTCTTGGCAGAAATTATATTATGACAGGACAATATACAGAATTGTATTTCCCTAGTCATAATGTCCGCTACATAGCGATTGATGACGGTGTAGACAGCGAAAAAGGCGAAAGTGAGATTGCACCATTTAAGAACATCATCAATGAATGGGTGGCAAGAGATACAAGCCGTAAAGTCAAATCAGCATTTAAGACAAAGTTTGCGGAGGGGGCTCATTACGGTGCTTATGCTCCGTTAGGATATAAGAAACACCCTGACATCAAAGGAAAACTGTTGGTTGATGATGAAACAAAATGGATTATTGAAAAAATCTTTTCCCTAGCCTATCAAGGTTACGGAAGTGCAAAAATCACAAAGCAGTTAAGAGCAGAAAAAGTTCCGACAGCGTCATGGCTAAATTTTACAAGATACGGTACTTTTGCACATATCTTTGAGGGAAAACCCGAAAGTAAGCGTTATGAGTGGACGATTGCTCATGTCAAGGCGATATTGAAAAGTGAGGTTTATATCGGAAACAGTGTTCACAATATGCAGTCTACGGTATCGTTCAAGAGCAAAAAGAAAGTGCGTAAGCCCGAAAGTG